>CAUQXM010000010.1:0-40783 GCA_963522215.1 uncultured Streptococcus sp.
CCTTGATTTCAAGGTAGTTCTCAATCACCCCATTGTGCACCAAAACAAAACGTTCTGTCTCAGAGCGGTGTGGGTGAGCATTATCTTCCGTTGGTTTCCCATGAGTTGCCCAACGAGTATGTCCGATACCAGTTGTTCCCTCAACACCAGCTGTTTTAGCAGACAATTCTGCGATACGACCTACAGCCTTGACTAGGTGATTTTCAGCACCACCTAGGACAAAAATTCCCGCAGAATCATAGCCACGGTATTCGAGCTTTTCAAGCCCTTGAATCAAAATATCAGTTGCATTTGTGTTTCCAACAACACCAACAATTCCACACATAGTATATACGACACAGACCAGCTGTGCTTTCTCCTTAAAATTGGTATAGTCTAATTCCTCTTTTATAGAATCAGCAAAAACAGTATATACTTGTTTCTTTCACTTGTCAAGAGTAAAAATTGGTATAGTTCAAATTACTCTCCTGTAAGCAAAAGACTCTGACCAATTAGGATAATCAGTCAGAGTCCTTTTTAAAATCCATTATTATCGCTTAACTCCTTGAACCAGTGCCCTGATTTCTTCAGACGACGTTCTTGCGTTTCCAAGTCTAATTCAACCAAACCATAGCGATTTTTATAGCTATTGAGCCATGACCAACAATCGATAAAGGTCCAAATCAAGTATCCTTTACAGTTGGCTCCATCTTCAATAGCACGGTGAAGTTCACGAAGATGACCTTTTACAAAGTCAATACGGTAATCATCTTGAATCATTCCATCTTGACGGAATTTTTCTTCCCCTTCAACACCCATACCATTCTCTGTCAACATCCACTCAATATTGCCATAATTTTCCTTGATATTTTGAGCAATGTCATAAATCCCTTGTTCATAAATCTCCCAGCCACGATGAGGATTGATTTTACGTCCAGGCATCACATAAGGCTCGTAAAAATGTTCTGGTAAGAGTGGACTCTCTGGATGCTTAGCAAATCGAGGAGCCATAACACGTAAAGGTTGATAGTAGTTGACACCAAGGAAGTCCACCGTATTGTCACGAATGAGCTTCAACTCCTCCTCTGTAGCATCAGGCAAGAGACCGTGTTCATGCAAGATTTCTACCAACTCCTGTGGATAAGTCCCCAAAACAGACGGATCTAAGAAAGATTGGGCCTGAAAAAGGTCCGCAATGCGAGCTGCCTTAACATCAGCAGGATGCTGGCTACGTGGATAAGCCGGTGTCAAGTTGAGGACAATCCCAATCTTGGAATCAGGCAAGAGTTCGTGACAGGCCTTAACCGCCCGACTGCTGGCCAATTGTGTATGATAAGCTACTTTAACGGCTGCCTCTGCATCCACCTTATGTGGATAATGGGCATCGTAAAAATATCCAAATTCTACTGGAACGATGGGCTCGTTAAATGTAATCCATTGATCCACTAAATCTCCATAAGTCTCAAAACAAAAACGAGCATAGTCTTCATAGGCTGAGACAGTCGCCTTATTTTCCCAACCATCACCATCCTCTTGAAGGGCAAAAGGCAAATCAAAATGATAAAGATTGACTAAAAGACGAATCCCTTTGGCCTTAATAGACTCAAAAACCTTACGGTAAAAGTCCACACCTTGAGGATTGACTTTCCCACGCCCTTGTGGAAAAATCCGTGACCACTGAATAGAAGTCCGAAAGGCCGTGTGACCAGTTTCTAATAGGAGGTCGATATCCTGTTCCCAATTTTCATAAAAGGTCGATGTTTTATCTGGACCAATCCCATTATAGTAACGATTTGGCTCCACTTGGTACCAATAATCCCAGAGATTATCTCCCTTACCGTCACCAGCTACACGTCCTTCTGTCTGTGGTCCAGAAGTAGAGGATCCCCAGACAAAATCCTTTGGAAATCTTAGCATACATTTACCTCTTTATCTAGTCATTTTTCCCATTATACAGAAAAAACAAGGTAAAAACTAGTTACATTTTTTCCTTGTTTTTCTTCTGATTATAGTTTTTATTTCTTGCTGAGAATTTCAAGCGTTTCAAGCAAGTTATCTGCATGAACTTCGATGGTGTCACCAGTCGCTTTAATCTTCACTTCTACGATGCCATCGGCTGCTTTCTTCCCAACAGTGATACGGATTGGCAACCCAATCAAGTCGCTATCGCTGAATTTGACTCCGACACGTTCGTTACGGTCATCTGTCAAGACTTCGTAACCAGCTTCCATCAAGCTTGCTTCAAGCTTTTCTGTCAAGGCTTGCGCTTCATCATCCTTGACATTGACAGTGATCAAGTGCACATCAAATGGTGCCAACTCTTTAGGGAAGTTGATTCCCCAAGCGTAACGGTATTCACCTTTTGGTGTTTTGTTAACAAAGAGGCGAGCGTGTTGCTCCATCACTGCTGAAAGGAGACGGCTGACACCGATACCGTAACATCCCATGATAATTGGCACAGCACGGCCATTTTCATCCAAAACATCTGCTCCCATGCTTGCTGAATAGCGAGTGCCGAGTTTGAAGATGTGACCAATTTCGATACCACGCGCAAAGTTAAGGACTCCTTGCCCGTCTGGGGAAATTTCACCTTCACGAACTTCACGTATATCCACATATTCTGCAGTAAAATCACGGCCTGGGTTCACACCAGTCAAGTGATAGCCATCTTCGTTAGCACCGACAACTGCATTATGGACATCTTGCACCTTACGATCTGCAATAATTTTAACATTCTCTGGCAAACCAACTGGTCCAAGTGAACCAAAACCTGCTTGAACAAGATTTGCCACTTCTTCTTCACTTGCAACGTCAAAGAAATCTGCTCCCAAGTGGTTTTTCAACTTGACTTCGTTGAGTTGGTCATTTCCAACTAGAAGGGCCGCAACAAGCTCACCATCTGCCATGTAGAAGAGAGTTTTAATTGTTTGTTCTTCTGGAACATTGAGGAAGGCTGCAACTTCATCAATTGATTTAACATCTGGTGTTGCAACACGAGTCACTTCTTCTTCAGCGACAACACGGTTGCTTGGTTTGTACTCGTTTGTTGCCATTTCTAAGTTAGCCGCATAGCTAGACTCACTTGAGTAGGCAATGGTATCTTCACCAGAAACCATCCATTTGAGCAATTCTGCCTTGATTTCTTCTTGCACTTCTGCAGGAATTTCATCAAATGAGGCAACTGACTTGTCCAAGACAACCCAGCGGTCAAGGTCTGTACGAGCAGGTGTAATGGCCATAAATTCTTGGCTGTCCTTACCACCCATGGCTCCACCGTCACCAATGATAGCCTTGAAATCTAAACCACTACGAGTGAAAATACGCTCATAAGCAGCCTTATACTCATCGTAAACACTGTCCAAGCTATCATAGTTAGCGTGGAAACTGTAAGCATCTTTCATGATAAACTCACGTGTACGGAGAAGTCCATTACGTGGGCGTTTTTCATCACGATACTTAGGCTGGATTTGATAAAGGTTGAGTGGCAATTGCTTGTAAGACTTAACAGAATCACGGACAATAGCTGTAAAGGTTTCTTCGTGAGTTGGACCTAGGATAAAGTCTGATTTTTCGCGGTTTTTTAGTTTGTAAAGGTCTTCACCATAAGTTTCGTAACGACCTGATTCGCGCCACAACTCTGCACTGAGAAGGGCAGGAGCCAACATCTCAACGGCACCAATCTTGTCGAATTCTTGGCGCATGATGTTTTTAGCTTTTTCAATCACACGGTTAGCAAGTGGTAGGTAAGAATAAACGCCTGCTGAAACTTGGCGAACATAACCAGCTCGCAACATAAGAGCGTGGCTGATAACTTGAGCATCGCTTGGCATTTCGCGAAGCGTTGGGATAGGCATTTTACTTTGTTTCATAATATTCCTCGATTATCTAAAAAAGAGTCGCATGATGTCATTCCAGGTCACAGCAATCATCAAGACAACCATGATGACCACTCCGGCCAAGGTGACATAGGTTTCAATTTCTTGTTTCAATGGTTTGCGGCGAATGGCTTCTAGGATATTGAGCACAATCTTACCACCATCCAGGGCTGGAATCGGAATAAGATTAAAAATCCCAATATTGATAGAAATTATTGCCAAGAAGTACAAGACATTCTCAATTCCATTTTTAGCAGCATCACTACTTGCCTTAAAGATGGCAACAGGTCCACCTAGCTTGTTCAAATCCGGTTGGAAAATCAGATTTTTCAGTGCTGAGAGAATTCGGAGGGCCGAGTCAGCAGCAGTTGTAAAACCACCTACAAACATAGATACAAAATCTGACTTAATCCCCGGTTGAACACCTAGAAGGTAACGGCCTTGACTTTCTTCCGGACTAACAGTGACTTGTTTGTCACTCCCCTTTTCAGAAATAGTCACATCCAAGGTCGGGGCCGTCTTATCTTTGGTTTCTGATTCCACAGCCTGAATCAAGCTTTCCCAGTTGCTAACCTCATGTGAGCCAATCTTGGTAATTTGTGCCGTTTCTGGTACTCCCACCTTAGCCAAGGCCCCTTGGGGCATAATATGGAACTGGTTGGTATCGACATCTCTGACACCACCCTGCATGAAGATTAAAATCCAGAAAACAACGACACCTAAGATAAAGTTGTTCATAGGACCTGCAAAGTTAGTAATGAGTTTCCCCCAGATAGTCGCATTTTGATATTGAACATCTAAAGGTGCAATCCGAACCTCAGTACCATCTGTTTCCACAACCGTTGCATCGTGATCCACTGCAAATGTTTTTTCTTCTTCCAGAACCAAGCCCTTGATGAAAAGCTTGTCTTCAAAATCAAACTGGGTCACCTGCATAGGAAGAGCTGTTTGATCCAATTTTTTACCTGAGAGATTGATGCGTTTAACCTTACCGTCATCAGTAAGCGTCAAACTGACAGGAGTTCCTGTCTTAATTTCAGTTGTATCATCACCCCAACCGGCCATGCGGACATAGCCACCCAGAGGCAAGATTCGAATGGTATAGGCCGTCCCGTCCTTGCCAATGTGAGCAAAGATCTTGGGTCCCATGCCAATGGCAAATTCACGCACTAGAATCCCTGATTTCTTGGCAAAGTAGAAGTGCCCGAACTCGTGCACCACCACAATAATCCCGAAAACCAGAATAAAGGTTAAAATTCCGAGCATAGTATTTCCTCCGTCTTTTGATTAAAAGAGTCCAAATAAGTGCATGATTGGAAATACAAGCAACATACTATCAAAACGATCCAAAACACCACCATGTCCAGGGATAAATTTCCCAGAATCCTTGACACCAAAATGACGTTTGATCGAACTTTCTAGTAAATCACCAAATTGTCCAGCAATGCTAAAGAAAATAGCAAAGACCGACATCTTGTAAATTCCATACGGAAGAGCAACTGTTCTGTCAAACATCATAAAGATGATGGTTACTAAAATAGCGCCTAAAATACCACCCAAGGCACCCTCAAAGGTTTTATTTGGAGAAACCGTTGGAGCCAGTTTCCGTTTCCCAAAGTTCATCCCAGCAAGATAGGCACCACTGTCGGTAGCCCAGACGATACACAAGGCTAATAGTGCCTTATCTAACCCTGCAATTCTAGCATCTAATAGAGCATTAAAACCAAAGCCCACATAGAAACTCATAGCAAGAGGGAAAACAGCATCCTCAATCGTATAAGACTTGCTAAAAACAGTCGTTCCTAACATAATTGAAATCAAAACACTATAAGCAACAACATTCCCATCAACTGGTAAAAAAGTCAGGTAATTCTCCAAGGGAATGGTCAAGGCAAAGGTTGCAAAGAGGGTCAAGAGGCCCTCCATCGTCATGGTCTCTAGACCTCTCATCTTCAAAAGTTCATGCATGGCTAGCATGGCTATGATTCCAATTGCTATCTGAAGCAAGAGTCCCCCAATCATTAAAATTGGTAGGAAAATAGCCAGGGCAATCCCTGCAAACAAGGTTCTTTTCTGTAAATCCTGTGTCATATTTCCTCCTAAACTCCTCCAAATCGGCGATGACGACGATTGTAGGCAAGAATGGCTTCCTGCAAGGCCGCCTCGTCAAAATCAGGCCACAAGGTATCCGTAAAATAGAGCTCACTGTAGGCTCCCTGCCATGGAAGGAAATTGCTCAAACGCAATTCTCCACTAGTACGGATAATCAAGTCTGGGTCTCGTAAGTCCTTAGGCAAATGCTGGGTGAAGAGATAGTTGCCAATCAATTCCTCTGTGATGTCACCTGGGTTGATTTTGGCATCTAACACATCCTGGGAAATCAACTTAAGAGCCTGTGTAATCTCAGCACGTCCACCATAGTTGAGGGCAAAATTAAGAATCAAACCTGTGTTGTTCTTAGTCAATTCCTCAGCCTTGGTCAGAGCTTCAAAGGTTTGCTTAGGCAAGCGGTCTGTCTCCCCAATCATTTGAATCTTAACATTATTCGCATGCAATTCTGGGACATAATTATCATAAAACTCTACTGGCAAGTTCATGATAAACTTGACTTCCTGATCTGGACGGGTCCAGTTTTCTGTAGAAAAAGCATAGACCGTAATAACCTTAACGCCTAGTTTGTTGGCTGCCTTGGTCACAGTTTGCAATGCTTCCATGCCCGCCTTATGTCCGAAGACTCGCGGTTGCATACGTTTCTTAGCCCAACGACCATTCCCATCCATGATGATGCCGATATGAGCAGGAACCTGTGTCGGAACCTCTACTTCCACAGCCTTATCTTTCTTAAAAAATCCAAACATGATCTTATTCCTATTCAAAAATCTATCGTTTCATTATACCATATTTCCCTATTTTCTTCTATCACTAAGCTATTTATACTCTTCGAAAATCAAATTCAAACCACGTCAGCTCTATCTGCAACCTCAAAACAGTGTTTTGAGCAACCTGCGGCTAGCTTCCTAGTTTGCTCTTTGATTTTCATTGAGTATTATTCTCAGGCACCAAGCCCATTTTTCAAAAAAATAAGCCGCCTGATTGGGCGACTCTATTTTTTATAGGGAGATTATTATGAAAAAGTTTTAGGAGTTTAAGTTAAGGTCTTCTTAACTTATGGACTTAGTATACACTCCCTAGCTTAAAGTTTCCTTAAGTATTTTTAAAAATCAAATTTTTCCATTTCTCCTGCCAATTTTTCTTGGATAGACGTGTTCGATAAAGTTCCATTCTGTCTTGATTCTCTAAAAAATGAGGAGTTGGACGAACTTGAAAATTCAAAATATCCTCCAAACCATAAGGTGCATAGAGTTCAAAATCGGATTCTTCATTCAAGCGCAGTCCAACTGCCGTACACCGTTCTGGATACTTACTCATAGCATCACAGGAACTGGTATAGGGAGCAGTATGAGGACTGTGCTGGTGCATATAGACTTGATTTTTCAATTCCCACTTGTACTGAGGAAAGTCCTCTCTCAGCTTTTTCTCTAGGGACAAGGTTTCCTCATAAGAAATATCTGGATCAAAGAAAATGACATCAACATCTGTTTCACAGTCAAAAGAGGATTTGTCTGACAAGAGATTCCAGATAAAATTTCTGACAGAACCTGCTGCCAACCAGGAGTCTTTCAGACCAAGGTTTCGGATGATAGTCAGAATAGTCATCATATCTGAATTTTCTATGAAAGCCTCTAGAATTTCTTGCTTATTTTTCATTGTACTCATACCCCAAATGCTCATATGCCTTAGCAGTCGCCACCCGTCCAGACCGTGTCCGCATGATAAAGCCTTTTTGAATCAAGTAGGGCTCATACATGTCTTCAACTGTCTCACGCTCTTCTGCTATGTTAACAGAAAGAGTTCCTAGACCAACAGGACCACCACCGTACATCTCAATCATGGTACGAAGAATTTTTTGATCCACATAGTCCAGACCTTCATGGTCAACATCCAGCATAGTCAAAGCCTTATCCGTAATAAGATCATCGATAACCCCATTCCCCATAATCTGGGCAAAATCGCGCACGCGCTTGAGGAGACGATTGGCAATACGAGGGGTCCCACGACTACGTAGGGCCAACTCAGATGCTGCCTCATGAGTGATTTCCATCTCAAAAATATCTGCCGTCCGCTCAACAATTTCTGTCAAATCAGTATGGGCATAATACTCCATATGACCTGTAATCCCAAAACGTGCCCGTAGTGGATTTGAGAGCATACCAGCCCGAGTCGTCGCACCAATCAAGGTAAAAGGTGGCAACTCCAAATGAACACTGCGACTGCCTTCACCAGCCCCAATCATGATATCAATGTAGAAGTCCTCCATGGCACTATAAAGCACCTCTTCCACCGACATGGGCAAGCGATGAATCTCATCAATAAAAAGGACATCCCCAGGCTCTAAGTCATTCAAAATCGCTACCAGATCTCCGGCTTTTTCAATGACTGGACCCGAAGTCTGCTTGAGATTGACACCTAGTTCGTTGGCAATAACAAAAGCCATGGTCGTTTTTCCCAAGCCTGGAGGCCCAAATAAGAGCACATGATCCAGCGCTTCATCCCGCATTTTGGCAGCTTCGATAAAGATTTGGAGCTGGTCCTTGACCTTATCCTGCCCAATATATTCACGTAAGTACTGAGGACGGAGCGTGCGTTCTACTAACTCCTCGTCCCCCATTATCTCATTATCTAAAATTCTACTCATGGCTCTATTATATCAAAAATCTAAGCCACAAACAAAAAAGCCACCCGATTGGGTTACTCCTGAATTTAGCACTTATGTGATATAATATTCTACGGCACTGCTACACCGCCTACGAAAGGAGGTGAGATAGCCCATGATGGAACTAATCCTTAAAACTATCATCGGACCGATTGTGGTCGGTGTCATCCTTCGCTTAGTCGATAAATGGCTAAACAAAGATAGATAGTGTCAAAAAAGACCCCGAGCTTAATGTGGAAGTTAGCTTGGGGTCTTTTCTAGTCCATGATATAGAACTAATCCTTAATTCCTCTCCATTATCCCATAGTTCACAAAATTTGTCAAAACTTTACAACCTCAGCTTCTCAAGCTTTAACCACTTTACAACAAGACTTTCAAGTTTAAGAGAAAATTAGGGATTCTATCAATTTCATAGAAATTTTGATTTAGTAAACAAATAGACAATCTTACATGTCACTCCTCATTTAATACGCCACTACTGGACAAGCAAAATCATTATTACAGCAGTTCCAGTCCTTCAATTAACAGTCCCTTACAATCAAATTGAGTTTGAAGTAGCTGAAGTAACAGCAAACCTATTTCTTAGTCATATTTCCTAAAAAAGTCCCCGCCAATTCCCCGACCAAAATCCGAAAAAGACCGGAAATTATCGGAAAATGATGTTTAAAATAGTCCCCAAAAGCCTGAAATAGAGCCAAAAAACTCCACCTGATTGGGTGGAGTTAAGGGAGATTATTATGAAAAAGAAAAGTTTAGGATTTTATTAAATAAAGTTAGGAGGTCTTTATTTAATAACTATATGATACAAGACGAAGCTTAAAACTAGCTTAACTTTTCTCAAATTCTACCATTTTTAAAAAAATTTCTATCAGCATCACCTACCCACGAAAAAAGCCACCTGATTAGGTGACTTCATTAGGAGATTATGATGAAAAAAGTTTTAGGATTTCATTAAATAAAGTTAGGAGGTCTTTATTTAATAATTATATAATACTAGACCATCCTTAAACTTTGCTTAAGAATAAACAAGCTTTATTATTTTTCTCTGTTTATCCAAGTCATTCCTATACAATCATAGGTAGATAAGGCTTCAAAACCCAAAGAACTATAAAATCCCACGTTTTTTTCTGTCTGGTCTGTTACCAGCTGGACTTGATAGGCATCTTTGTAATCCTCTAAAGCCTCTTTCATCAAGGCACTACCAATCCCTTGACGCTGATAGATTGGTAAAACAATCAAATCCTGTACAAAAACTGACGAAAAACCATCTCCAATCAAACGAATCAAGCCCACCACAGCATCGCCATCAAGTGCCACATAAATCACTAATGAATGAGATAAGGCCTGCTCCAGCATCTCTGGTTGATGGGTATAATTTGTCCAACCGACAGCCTGATAGAGATGCAAAACATCCTCTAGCTTGACAATTTCTTGCTTTTTAATAGTAATCATCTCAACACCTATTAAAGCTCCCTCAAGCTCTTGTACTGTTGTCCATTTTTATCAAAGTTTTCAGGACGCAACCATATTTCCAAACGAGCTTTGACTTTTGGCCAGTCCTTATCAATCATAGACAACCAATCCGTATCCCTTGTACGCCCCTTATAAACCACTGCCTGACGGAAGGTTCCTTCGTAGACAAATCCCAAACGCTCCGCAGCTCGTCTTGATGGCAGGTTAAGAGCATCGCATTTCCACTCATAGCGACGATAGTTAAGCTCCTCAAAGACATAGCGAGCCAGTAGATACTGGGCTTCTGTCCCTATCCGTGTCCCCCTGAGCTCTGGAGAAAAAGTGACAGCTCCCACTTCTATTACTCGGTTATTCTGGTCAATGCGCATGAGAGAAAAAGTTCCCAAAGCCTTACCAGTTGCCTTGTCTATGATTGCATAGTAAAAACGGTCCTTACGAGCCAACATCTGATTTAAAAGGCTGACCAGTTCCTCCATGTCTGCCACTGGTTCCTGAAAGAGGTAGGTCCACATCTCCCGAGGAGTATCCGGACCATAAACAGCTAGCAAATCCTCCGCATGCTTTTCCACTGAAAGAGCTTCTATTCGAGCATAACGCCCTTCTAAGAAATCAATAGAAGGCAGTGCACCGGGTGTATAACCTTCCATTGACTCACCAATCATCTGACCATATTCATTTACTGGCATAGCATTCTCCTTGTTCATTCCTTGAATATAGTATAACATATCTCAATGAAAATTTTAGGAAACACTTGGATTTCGATTCAACAATGCAAACTCCTCTTATAAAAATCATCCATCCACTTTATGGAGGAATAATCAAATATGGGAACGAGTGAGTTAGTGCCCCTTATGCTTCTCTCTATTTTTTACTGTTTGAGTTCAAATTTCTCTTGTTTTAGTGTTTGCTTTTGTAGACTGGACTACCAACCAGAACTGTGTTTTTATCTTAGTTAGGACTATTATAGTACGGTTCAGCACTATCTACAAATTTTTCAGATGTGTATCAAAATAATTTATCGTAGCAAACCAAGAGTCTACACTTTCTTTCATTAATAAGCGCCAATCTTTTCGATAACGATGATTCGGTTGATAAGCAATCGTCAACATATGCCCTGTTTCGTGGTATTTTTTAAACAAAATGGATTTCCCTTTATAATGTGAAATAATACCATCTATCGCAGATGACGCATTCCATATTTCATCAACATCGCTTCCTAGTAATAATAAAGGAGAGGCAATTTTACTCACATCAATCTGAGCCCTACTATCTTCAGGAATATGTTTTCCAAAAAACTTGTTTAACAAATAATTTCCTAGTTGAAATTTTTGATACGGAAGTTCTTTTTGCAAATATGTCCAAGAAGATGAATGAGAGTTGAGTTTTCCCTTTATTCCCTCAAATATTACATTTGAGGGGGAATTGAGTACCAAACATTGCACATCTTCCAAAATACTTTGTCCAGCCAGAACAAGCTCTGCTCCTTTAGAGCGACCATATATTCCTATTTTTGTATTATCAACTTGAGGATGATGATATAGAAAATCTTTCGCCTCCTCCAGACATTCTATTGGAATTCGTTCTAAGTTTTGGGGTAATCCCTCTAAACCAAAATAAGCTATCGCAAGACAAATATAGCCTCTAGAAGATAAAAGTTGGGCAATGTTCTGAGCTTTTTCAATTCTTCCCTCACTACCACTAACAATAATCACGGCCGGCGCCTTTCTTAACTTTTCATCATAAAATAATCGACCTTGAAAATGCTTATCATAAATATCTTGATACCTTATTCCCAGATTCATATAACGCCTTACAAAACTTTGCTCCGCGACCACATCTTTCCCCAGCCTGATTTTAATTTCAACACCAAAATAATCTCGCAATGGAATTCTATCAAGAGAATTGGGTAATCTCCTTTTCCTACTCTTCAACGGTTTCGCATTAAAGAACAAACCCATTTCTGAAATTCCTTTATAAGATCCCGAAATAGATGCTGTTTGAGAGATGTCAATCATACCGTCCTGATCAGATAAAAAAATGGCAGTTGATTTCCACATAACATCATGATCTAAAAGTAAGGGAGCATTTATACAGTAATAATCAGACAGGTACATTTCTACACAATACCTTGTCCTTGGTTCTAAACCATTGATAGTAATATAAAAAGATTCATCCGCTAAATCAGTTTGTGAAATCAGTTCAATGTTTACAGTCATATCTTCTCCTTTTGTTAATATGCTTAACAATCATGTTTTAAAATTACCGCGACTTTTACCACGGTAATTCTCCCCACACCTTTTCAATATCATCCATCAATTTCACAACTGTTTGAAGTTCCACCTCGCTATAGTTGTTTAAAACTGAAAAGACCGATTTTTCAATATGTGCTTGTTGCTCCTTATGGATTTTAAAAATTTCGATGCC
Organism: uncultured Streptococcus sp.; assembly: GCA_963522215.1. Taxonomy (GTDB): domain Bacteria; phylum Bacillota; class Bacilli; order Lactobacillales; family Streptococcaceae; genus Streptococcus. Next base: position 12,526 of record CAUQXM010000010.1, read on the forward strand.
TTTTTCAGATAATCTCAAATATTTATTTTTCCCATTATTCGGATCAAAATCAAAAACAATTAAATTTTTTTGAATCAATCTTCTAACACTTTGAGTTATTGCACTCCTCGAAACTTCTAATAATTCAGATAATTTTACTAGATTTAAGGGCTGATTTTCCCCAATCACAACAATCAAATGTACCTCATTCAACGTAATGGATTTGTCAACACCACTTTTATGTTGATTTTTTTTTAACTCTTCAAACGCTAAAATAAACCTATTGAAACGATTATTAAATGCAATAAATTCTTTTTTATCCATAATCTCTCTTTCTTTTGTTAATTATATTAACAAAATAGAAACTTCCTGTCAAATAAAAAATCCTCCAGATTCTACTCTGAAGGATTCATTTCTTATTTCACAACGATATTAACGAGTTTAGTTAGCTCAAACAGTTTGGGGAACTGTTTGAGGTTGGAAATCAGCAAATAAATTGGTTATTTTACAACAATGTTAACCAATTTATTTGGTACACTAATCACCTTCACGATTTCCTTACCGTCAATCTCCGCTTTGACTTTTTCGTCAGCCAGAGCAATTTCTTGCAATTCTTCGCGTGATAGGTCTTTAGCAACCATGAGTTTAGCACGGACTTTTCCTTTGATTTGAACAACGATTTCGATTTCGTCTTCAACCAATTTGCTTTCGTCCCATGTTGGCCAAGCCACGTAAGAGATTGACTCACCTGTTGCTGCAACAGTTTGCCAGAGCTCTTCTGCCAAGTGAGGTGCAAATGGAGCAATCAATTGGATAAAGCCTTTGGCGTAGTCCACATAGAGTTTGTCTTCCTTGTTAGCAGCGTTGACAAAGACCATAAGTTGGGCAATGGCTGTGTTGAATTTCATAGACTCGATTTGCTCAGTGACAGATTTGACTGTTTCATTGTAGACCTTGTCAAGAGCGCCATTGTTTTCCGTAGCGATTTCTTTACTTGTGATCAAACGGTAAACACGATCAAGGAACTTACGGCTTCCTTCCAGACCTTCTTCTGACCAAGCGATTGAAGCATCAAGTGGCCCCATGAACATTTCATAGACACGAAGGGTATCTGCACCGTATTGTTCCACTACGTCGTCTGGGTTGACAACGTTCTTAAGCGATTTAGACATCTTGGCTGGTGCTTGCTCCAACTCTTCCCCTGTTTCCACATGGAAGAAAGAACCGTCACGTTTTTCAACCTTGTCAGTCGCCACAAGCGCCCCACGGTGGTCACGGTAGCTTGTTCCCAAAATCATCCCTTGGTTAAAGAGTTTTTGGAATGGTTCTTTCGTCGGAACAACACCAAGGTCGTAGAGGAATTTATGCCAGAAACGAGCGTAGAGCAAGTGAAGTACAGCATGCTCTGCACCACCCACATAGATATCTACTGGCAACCATTGTTTCAGGAGGTCCTCATCAGCCAATTTCTCAGTATTGTGTGGATCAATATAGCGGAGGTAATACCAGCTTGAACCTGCCCATTGTGGCATGGTGTTGGTTTCACGACGACCCTTGACACCATCTGCACGAGTCACTTCAAGCCAGTCTGTTAAGTTAGCTAGTGGACTTTCACCAGTACCTGAAGGGCGGATATCCTTGGTTACTGGCAAGACAAGTGGCAATTCACTCTCAGGGACAGCTGTTGAAGTTCCATCTTCCCAATGAATGATTGGAAGCGGCTCACCCCAGTAACGTTGACGGCTAAAGAGCCAGTCGCGGAGACGGTAGGTAACCTTCTCTTGTCCACAGCCTTTTTCTTCCAACCAAGCCACGATCTTAGCAATCGCTTCTTCTTTGTTCAATCCATCTAGGAAGTCTGAATTAACGTGAAGGCCATCTTCTGTGTAGGCAGCTTCTTCAACCTTTCCACCTTTAAGTACTTCGACGATTGGAAGATCAAATTGTTTGGCAAATTCCCAGTCACGTTGATCGTGGGCAGGCACAGCCATGACCGCACCTGTACCATAGCTAGCAAGGACGTAGTCTGCAATCCAGATTGGGATTTCCTTGCCATTGACAGGATTAATAGCATAAGCTCCAGTCCAAACCCCTGTTTTTTCTTTAGCAAGGTCTGTACGAGCCAAGTCAGACTTGAGGCTAGCTTGGTGTTTGTAGTCTGCTACTGCTTCTACTTGCTCTGGACTTGTGATGGCGTCTACTAATTCATGCTCAGGAGCCAAGACAGTGAAAGTCGCACCGAAAAGGGTGTCCGGACGAGTGGTAAAGACTGTGAATTCCTTGTCTGTTCCATTAACTTTAAAAGTTACATTAGCACCAGTTGATTTCCCAATCCAGTTGCGTTGCATATCCTTGATAGACTCTGGCCAATCTAGTTCATCTAAGTCATTAAGCAAGCGCTCTGCGTAGGCCGTGATTTTGAGCATCCATTGGCGCATTGGCTTGCGGACAACTGGATAGCCTCCACGCTCAGAAGTTCCGTCAGGAAGAACCTCTTCGTTGGCGATGGCTGTTCCCAATTCCTCAACCCAGTTTACTGGCACTTCAGCTTCATAGGCCAAGCCTTTTTCGTAAAGCTTAGTGAAAATCCATTGCGTCCACTTGTAGTAGTTTGGATCTGTTGTATTGACTTCACGATCCCAGTCATAAGAAAATCCAAGCGCATTGATTTGACGTTTGAAGTTGGCAATGTTCTCAGCTGTAAATTCTGCTGGGTCATTACCAGTATCCATAGCGTATTGCTCTGCAGGCAAACCAAAAGCATCCCAACCCATTGGGTGAAGGACATTGTAGCCTTGCGCACGTTTGTAACGGCTGAGGATATCGGTTGCAGTATAGCCTTCTGGGTGTCCTACGTGCAGACCCGCTCCAGACGGATATGGGAACATATCAAGAGCATAAAACTTCGGTTTTGATGCATCTGTTCCTGTCTTAAATGTATGATGTTCTGCCCAGTAGCCCTGCCACTTAGGCTCAATTTCTTTATGATTGTAAAAACTCATGGTCTCTCTCCAATTTTGTGATGTTACTATTATACCATTTTTGAGGGAATTTGAAATGTGTTAAAAGAAAAAACTGTATACTGTACTTCATTAATTTTGATGACTATGAATTGCTCTATCTCCCACTTTTTATCCCATTGTTATGCAGTAAATCAAGGAGTAAGTCAATAATCTTATCTCATATAGCACAAAATACTTATTTTAGACCGAAGATAAAACTGGAATGCTAATTAATGTATTCACAATAAATAGCTGACAACTTGTATTGCTTCCTGATTTATAAAGAGCATCGGATACAATATGAGGATAAATAAAAGACTACCATTTTTAAAACAGTAGTCCTTATTGTTTATTGCGAATTTACATATGCATCTACAGCTATAATGGCTTGTGCAACATCTGAAGGCGAAATCTTAAACGGCATCTGATGGATTGTCTCACCCTCCATAGTTGCTTGTTTACCAACTTTTATTAAATCATCATATTCAACTTGATCCAAATGCATTTCTTTTAGAGTTGTTGGCATACCAATTTTTTTGTAAAACTCAATATACTTATCAAGTTCTTCTTTTGGTCTATTTTCCAATAAAAGTTGTACCAAGGTTCCATAAGCTACTTTTTCACCATGTGTTAAATGATGAATGTCACCTGTCAATGCAGTAAAACCATTATGAATTGCATGCGCCGCAGCTAATCCTCCACTTTCAAAACCTAGTCCACTCAATAAAGTATTAGCTTCAACAATATTTTCTAATGCTGGTGTCACCACTTTAGCTTCACAAGCTGCCATAGCCTGTAAACCATCTGCGAACAGCGTTTCTTCACATTTCTTCGCAATTGCAACTCCAGCCAACGTTTGTTGTTGTCCTAACATAGTTTTTCCATTTGCCTGCATAACTGCACGCGCCTCAACCCAAGTTGCTAAACCATCTGCAATACCAGACGCTAATAAACGCTTAGGAGCTTGTGAAATAACTTTTGTATCAACCAAAACTAAATCTGGATTTTTAGAATAAAATAGATAATGATCAAATGCCCCTTCATCTGTATAAATAACAGATAAAGCAGATACAGGTGCGTCTGTCGATGCAATTGTTGGAGCAATAATAACAGGCTTTTCAATCAAATCTGCAATAGCTTTTGCGCTATCAATCGTCTTTCCCCCACCAAGACCTATAATACTATCACAATTTTCTTTCTCAGCTAAGGCAACAACTCGATTGATTTCATTGTCAGAAGCTTCACCATTAAACTGGGCTAGAACAATATGGAAACCATACCTATGTAGGTAATCTTCAAATCGTTTTCCAACAATATCATAAACCAACTGATCACATAATAGAATAGGACGATTTCCCAAATCCAATATTGATTTGGCATTTTCAAACAAGGCATTTTCCCCTTGAATATATCTCGAAGGGCTAGCAAAAATTCTCATATGTATTCCCTCTCTATCTAAACGGAACGACTATTTTGAATAACAAACCAATCGTCAGAAAAATCATCAACCGCCTTTTGGATAGATGGCATGGCAAAAGCTGATTCAAAAACATCTGCTCCTGCTGTAACAGCATGCGCACCTGTAGCTAAAGCATTATTTACTTGTGCTACATTTTTAAAGGATGCAGCTAAAATCTTACTAGGAGAGTTCTGTCTATCAATAGCAAGAGCTAATTGACGAATGACAGAATTTGAATCAATGTTCAGATTCTCCATTCTGTTATAATATGGAGCTAGGTAATCCGCTCCTGCTTCGATAGCTAATAATCCCTGAATAACTGTATAAATAGCTGTTGCAGTGATATGGTAACCCTCTTTTTTTAGCACCTTTATTGCACGTAATCCAGCTGGAGTAACAGGTACTTTGATAAATGTATCATCTCCTGCTTGTCTCCGAATTTCATGAGCATCTTTTAAGATACCTTCAAAATCTTGAGAAATCACCTGAACATGAATAGAGGGTGCAGAGCCAATCAATTCTCTTACATCTTTGATTCGTTCAAAAAAATTAATCGAACCCTCTCTTTTGGCAATAGTGGGATTTGAAGTTACCCCAGCTAGCGGTAAAATTTCAGACCATTTTTTAATCTCATCTAAATTTAATGTGTCAAGCATAAATTCCATAAAAAGAACCTCTTTATTTTACAAAGTATGCTCAGTACGTCCTATAATATCATCTTGGGTTGCCTTAGAAAGAACATTGAAGAATGCAGAGTATCCTGCAACACGAACAATTAAATCTCTGTGTTTTTCAGGATGTTTCTGAGCGTCGATCAACGTCTCTCTGGAAACAACATTATATTGAATATGGTACCCATGTAAACGATTAAAGAATGTTCGTAACAAAGCAATTAGTTTTAATTTATCTTCTTCTTTGGCTAACGTTTGAGGATTTACTTTCTGATTTAAGAGAACCCCACCTACAATTTCATCTGTTGGTAATTTTGAAACAGATTTTAAAACAGATGTAGGACCGTGTTGATCCATATTATGTGATGGTGAACAACCCTCTGCTAGCGGTGTACCTGCATTGCGACCATCTGGAGTTGCTAATGTTCCACGTCCCTGTCCTACGTTGGCTGAGATAGAAGAGGTTCCTGAATAACGAATTCCTCCAATAGGTCCTCTTCCATAACGTGTATTAGGATATTTAGCAATTTCATCAACATAAATGTCATAAGCAGCCGTAACTAATTTATCAGCATAATCATCATCGTTACCGTACTTAGGCGCATCATTAATCAACATTTCTTGAATAGCCTTACCTTCTTCTCCAGCATAATCTGTTTCTAGTGCATGCCAAAGTTGACTTGGGCTTATACGTTCTTCCTCAAATACCAACTTTTTAATTGCAGCTAATGAATCCGACAAATTTGCAATTCCAACTTGCAAACCTGATATATAGTCATATACTGCTCCACCTTCTTTAAGATGTTTCCCACGACCAATACAATCATCAGTCAATGCTGAACATAGAATATCAGGAACTTCTCGTTCCAATGATAAATCAATAGAATTTTCAACAATAACACTCATTCGTGTCAAATATCTTAGTGTTTTATCCCAAGCATTTTCTAATTCAGAAAAGTTCTTCATATCCTTAAAATGACCAAAGCTTGGTGCAAACCGTTTACCCGAAGCCGGATCAATTCCATCATTCATCGTGATAAGTAGAACCTTAGGGAAGTTCATATAACTCATGCCTGTGCAACGATAGCCCCATTTCCCTGGAACTGCCGTTTCAACACATCCAATGGCACTGTAATCATAAGCATCATCTTCCAATACTCCTTTTGCAATAAAAGAAGGAATAATAATCTCATCATTATTAAATGCAGGCATACCAAAACCAAGCTTCATCACTTCAATACACTCATTCATGAAACGAGCATCTAAACCTGCATGGTAACGTACAGTTAGATTAGGTTGCGGTAGATGGGTTTGTGCAACTGATTTTAATACCAAATAAGATAATGGGTTAACAGCATCCTTCTTATCTCGAGTCTGTCCACCAATTGTAACATTTTGATATAAAGGACTTCCTGCTGAAGAAAATGTATGTGCTTGACTGCGAACCTTATTAATTGTAATTGTCTTAATCCAAAGATTTGTTAGACGTTCAACAATGCTATCTTCTGTTTCTTTACCACTTTCTAAATCAGCCTTCATATATGGATACATATATTGATCAAAACGGCCATATGAAAGAGAGTGGCCATTAGATTCAATTTGTAAAATACATTGAATAAACCAAACTGATTGAATAGCTTCTGCAAAAGTAGTTGCCGGTTCATATGGGACTCGAGAGCAAATATCTGCAATCTCAAGTAATTCTTTTTTACGTTTAGGATTTGCATTTTCGGCTAAACTTTTAGCAAGATCAACAAAGCGATTTGCATATACTTTAATAGCATCGATTACGATAAATATAGAATCATAAAAATGATATTTATCAATACTTGCTGGATTTGTTAAATCTAGCGCTGCTTTCGCTTTACGAGCCCGCTCTTCAAAACCTCTTAAACCAAATTGCAACAGTTTCTGATAGTTAACTGCTAAGTGAGCATCTCCAGAATTCATCTTACCTTCCATACCGAAGAATCCTGTTTCCATATAAACAGACACTTCTTCAGGTAATAAGGCACCAGCTCTAGCACGTAAATTATTATTTTCCCAAAACGGAGCGATACTTCTAAGTTGTTCTTTTGTTTCTTCTGTAATATAGAAAACATCTCCATCACGCTTTTCAAAAAGATCCAACTCATTGAGAACAAATTCTAGCGTATATTCTGGAAAAATAGGAGCATCTTTATTGGAAGAAGCTTGATTTCCCGCAATCATAGATTCTTCTTCGATATAGATAGTCATATTTTCCAAAATTTCTTTCAGCATATAGGCGCGTTTTAAGACATTAGGTTGTTCCTTATATCGATCATAAGCGCGTGTTGCTAGAACTGCTCTCTCAGCATCAATATAAGGTTTTTTATTTAAAACATCTTCTCGATATTTGTTCATCCTTTCAGTAAGGCTGCCAAAATATTCTGTCTTGATTGTTGTTCTTGCTACTTCTGTATTTACCATCGTAAGCACCTTTCTTTCGAAAATATTTTTGTTTCTTTCGAAAATATAATACCTAATTTTTTAGAGAATTTCAAGCTTTTAACTAGAAAAACTTTAACTCCCTAATTTTTAGCACAAATGTGTGTTTAATGATAATACACAAATGTTTTTTACATTTATCAAACTTCATTCTGATACGCTAAACGATCCTGTACTTTAAAGAATGGGAAATAAACTAATGTAGACATCGCTAATATCACCAGCTGAGTAATAACTCCTTGCCATCCACCAACCATAAATCCTGATATAATAGCTGGGGTACTCCAAGGTAAGGTAACTCCTGAAAATGGCTGCATGAAACCTGTTGCAATAGCTCCATATACTATAACAGCTGCAAGTACAGGAACAAGAATGAAAGGTACAAACATAACTGGATTCATGACAATCGGAAATCCAAATACAACTGGCTCATTTACGTTAAATATTGCTGGAAAAGCTGCTACTTTCCCTAACGCTTGGTACTGTTTAGATTTTGCTGCAAAAAGCATGGCAACTACAAGACCAAACGTAATTCCTGAACCAGATAGAATTAAAAATGAATCTAAAAATTGTTGAGTAACAATATGTGCACCATTTTCTAATGATAGATTACCAGAGGCTAGCATAGCTTTATTAGCATCAAGATTAGATAAAAGCAGAGCTGTCACTACTCCATTTACTACCGATTGTCCATGGACACCAAACCACCATAAAAATGATATAAAGAATGCAATCCCAATTGCACCATACAAAGATCCAGTTAAACCTTGCAATGGAACTTGAATAACAGAATAAATCATTTCAATAAATGTTCCGCCATTAGTCAATGACTTCGCTAAAATATATACAATCATAGAAGATAAGAAAATTACAAATGCTGGAATCATTGCTTCAAACTGTTTGGCAATAGCTTGTGGAACTTGTTCTGGCATCTTAATAACAATTTTTCTCTTTATAAAGAAGGTATAAATACTTCCTACTACCAAACCTATAATGATAGCACCGATAATTCCTTGGCCTCCAAACCAAACTTTACTAATAGCGTCCCCAATCGCCTCACCTTGTTTAGGGATATAAGATGATCTTAGTAAAATAAAGAATGCAGATACAGAAAGAACCCCAGCGGGCAATGCCTCTACTCCGCTATTCTTAGCATAAGAATAGGCAATTGAAAAACAAGAAATTAGACCCATAATAGCAAAAGTTCCTGAATAGACTTGCATAAAAGGCTCTGTCCAGTCTGTCCCAAATACACTAGCAATACTTTGATTCAATCCTTCAAAGGGTAATTGCCCCATAATTAAGAACAAACTCCCAACTACTGTTAATGGTAAAATAGCCAACATACCATCTTTTAGAGCTATAATACCACGCATATTCACAAATTTCATCATTGGTGCAATGATTTTCTGAACATCCATCTTTGCCATAATAAATCTCCTTTTCTTACCCACTAATTAAAGATAGGGCTAAATCTAATACTTTTTTCCCATCTAACATACCATAGTCCATCATCGGAATAACAGCTATCGGAATATCACACTTATCACAAATTTCTTTGGATTTATCTAATGTATAAGCAACTTGTGGCCCCAATAGTGCAACATCTATATTTGGCGCATAATCAGCTAATTTAGACTGAGAAAACGCCTCTATTTCTGCTTCAACTCCACTAGATTGCGCTGCAATTTTCATATTATTTACAAGCATACCAGTAGAAAAACCTGCTGCACAAAACAAACCAATCTTCACCATTATATTTTCCTCCTCTATGTTAATAACAATGATAATACTCTAGTATTATTTTTTATCAAGTTCTTTTCTCAAACTAATAATTTCTTTGATTAGATTAATCTCCGTCATACTAGTCATGAGATGATCTTGTGAATGAACAAAGAGAGCTGTTATTTCTGTCTTTGTACCAGACGCTTCCTGTGCCAAGAATTTTGTTTGTAGATTATGGGCTTCTAATAAGGCTGCATCAGCTAACTGGATTTCTTCTTCACATCGTTCACATGTACCGTTTTTTATATAATCTAACGCTTTATAAATATGTTGTTTCGCATCGCCAGCATATAAAATTAAACCCATGATAATTTGATCTGGAACAATAATTTCCATAAATTCCTCCTCATTTCACTATGTAAAAAGCTTTTTCATTTGAAATTTTAAAATTTTCTTTTGTAACTATAGAATACAACTACATAATAAACTTGTCAATCTAAAGACAACAAATAAACTATTTTTATTTATATAAGCACAAATGTGCAATTGATTAAAAAGAAAAAACGATAAACTGATATCAGTCTATCATTTTCACTCGCATAAAATATTTCGAAAAGAAAAATCACCATCTTCTTCTAAAACTTTTAAAATTGTATTTTTATCTGTAATCAGATGATTTACTAGATTAGCACGCAATACAGAAAGAATCGCAGATACTTTCGTATCACCATAAGCAACAGCTAAACTTTGAGGAATATTTTTTAAATCTTCCAAAGAGATTGCTATCGTTCTTTCCTGTAAGTTCTCATAAACTTCTTTACCTTTTGAATCAAAGAATCGACAACAAATTTCCCCTACAGTTTTAACTTTTGTCAATTCTTTAAAGTCATCCTCTGTAAGCATGTCTAACCATTGATGTTTTCCTTTATTACTAAAATCACCAATCCCAACCACAACTATATCTAAATCTTTCCAACTATTTTTCAAATCTTCAAAATATCTTGATTGCAAAATACCATCTGCTAACAATTTATTTTCTTGCACAATTGTTGCATTCATAAATGTACACTCTCCATGAAATTTTCTAGACATTTCATAAATCAGTGTATTCACATGGTATTTAGCGTGTATGTGACTAGGACCACCTGCTAGAGGATAGAAGTGAACATTTCGAACACTTTTGCTGTGGATTAAATCTACTAAATTACTTAAACTTTTTCCCCAAGAAAAGCCAATTTTCATATTATCATCAATTAAATTCCTAAGGACACCTGCTGCAACTTGAGAAATTCTTTCAGATAAAATTGTTGGATTGTCATCAAATTCATTTGGAATAATTTCTAAACTTTCCAGACCATATTTTTCTTTTACATAATTTTCCAACTTAAACATATTGGTATCAAAATTCTCTATTTCAATTTTAACAATTCCTGCATTCCTTGCTTCTGTTAACATTCTACTAATAGAGGTTCTATAAATTCCTAATTTTGCTGCTATTTGTGACTGATTTAAGTTTTCAATATAATACAGATAAGCAATTTTAGAGAGCAGTTTATTCCTATCTTGATTCATACACTTAACCTCTTACGAAACTACCTTAACCATTATCCCAGCATTTTCTAATGTAGCTATATTTTGTTTAGAAAGTTTTTCGTCTGTTATTACTTCATAGACTTGACTTAAAGCAAATCTTCTTACTGTACCCCTTTTATCAAATTTACTTGAGTCAGTTAGCACAATGACTTTATCCGACGCTGCTGAAATATATTGAACTACCTCACTGCGCATTAAATCTTTTCCTGTAAAGCCCATCTCTTTATCGTAGCCATCTGTCCCAACAAAAGCTTGACGCACATGAAAAGTCTGTATCATTTCTTTTAATAAAGGTCCTACGGTAACCTGTGAATCTTTCTGAAACTCTCCACCAAGAACAATAACACGACATGAATCATAACCTCTTACAAAATTTGCTATAAAAAATGAATTTGTTACAATAGTGACATTTCTTTTTTGCTTGCAAATTTCCTCAGCAAGTAAAGCACAGGTTGACCCAGATTCTATCATTATTGTTTCATTATCTGATACCAATTTTACTGCTTCTTGAACAATTTTTCTCTTAATTTCATAATTAATTGACAAGCGTACATTTAAGTCATCTCCACTATTTAACACAGCATATCCATGCTCTCTGTGTAATAAGCCTTTTGACTCTAATTTATCTAAATCTTTTCTAATCGTTACTTTCGATACATTTAATTTTTCCGATAATGTATTAACATCAATCTTTTCATATTCTGATACTAATTTAATAATTTGTTCCAATCTTTTCATTTTACACCTCCGTTTTATTCTACCAAAATAAAAAGCAAAAAACAACAAATTAAACTTTCGTTCGTAATTGTTTTTCTTTCGTTTTTGTGATAGGATAGAATTATAAAGAGGAGGAACTCTTATGGAAATATCTAAAGGAATTATTTTTAATATTCAACACTTTTCAATTCATGACGGTCCGGGTATTCGTACAACTGTTTTTTTAAAAGGATGTCCTCTGCGCTGCCCATGGTGTTCTAATCCTGAATCTCAAAAAATGAAACCTGAAAAAATGAAAGATGCTCAACGTGAGAAATTCACCTTAGTCGGTGAAGAGAAAACTGTAGAAGAAATTATTACAGAAGTATTGAAAGACAAGGAATTTTACGAAGAATCCGGTGGGGGGTTAACTTTATCTGGAGGTGAAATATTTGCTCAGTTTGAATTTGCTAAAGCTATCTTAAAATCAGCCAAAGAGCATCACATACATACTGCAATTGAAACCACTGCCTTTGTTGATCATGAAAAATTTATTGATTTAATCCAATATGTAGATTTTATCTACACAGACCTAAAACATTATAATTCTATAAAACATAAAAAAGTGACTGGGGTTTTTAATCAAATGATTATTAAAAACATTCATTATGCTTTTTCTCAACATAAAACTATCGTTTTAAGAATCCCGGTTATTCCTGATTTTAACAATAGTTTAGAGGATGCAGAAGAATTCGCTACTCTATTTAACTCATTAAATATCGACCAAGTTCAACTACTCCCTTTTCATCAATTTGGTGAAAACAAATATCGTTTATTAAATCGGAAATATGAAATGGATGGAGTCAACGCACTTCATCCCGAAGATCTTATTGATTATCAAAAGGTATTTCTGAACCATCATATTAATTGTTATTTCTAGTTTATCTCCTTGAACTGCTCTAGCTATTTGCATATAACAAGCATCTATAATACATACTTAACTTTTCAAAAGGTTTAGCTAAAAAATTTTGGTTAGACCTTTTCTATTTTACCTTGCTCTAGAATTTTTAAACTGCTATACTTATAACAGAAAACCCTTCCAAGGAGGTAGCAGATGTCTCATTCCTTTAAAAAATCTCTCCAAAAAGAAATTCTCCATAGAAGCTCTATCGCAGCCTTTGTGACCTCTCTTTTACTACTCATTTTACTTTTTGGTTTTTCCTATTTTTTACAAAAGCAACAACTCTCCAAAGACACGAGACAGATTGTCAAACAAGTTCAAGAGATGAAAGAAGCAAATAATGAGCTCCTGACCACTATGAACTATAAAATGATTCCTGGATTTTTGGATGGCAAACACACAGAGAGAGAAGTTTTTAGCTTATTTTACGAGACAAAAGCTAAATTAAAACTTAGTTCTGACCTCATTATCCTAAGTGATACAGGTGAATTACTATTTAGTACCAATCGAAATCATCAAGAAAGTATTTTATCTCCCTACTATCTAAAACTGCTCATTCAAAATCCTTCTCAAGATAAAGTTACAGAAAAAATTGCACTCTCTTCAGATAAGCAACATTACACACTCTTTATCAAACCACTACTTCAAAACCAACGAGTTAAGGCCTATACTATTACTTTCGTAAATGAGAATGATTTCATCTCAAGTTTCCCAATGATAAATTCTAAATACATCATTACCGATAGCTTTGGAAATATGTTTTCCAACAATACAAATCAATTTACTCGTTCCACTCTTGAAAAATTTGATGAGAAACTCCTACACTCTCGCACCCACTGGTATGCGAATGAACCGCTTATTGTTCAAAAAGAAAAAGTCGGTGCTATTTTTTCAATCTATACTTTTCAATCCTTCTTTCCTATTCCTAGCCTACTCGGCCTAGCCTCCATTCTCACCTTATGTATATTCTTCCTCTACTTCTGGCAAGCAAGACGAATTGCTCATAAGATTGCTACACACAACGCTGTTCCTATTGAAAGTTTGGTTTACCAACTTCAAGAAATTCCTAAACAAGCAGAAAAAAGGCTTTATCTACAAACAGGTGATGAGTTTGAGTTTATGGCAGAAAAAATCAACAATATGTTGTACGAATTAGATCAACTTCATCAAAAAATGTTGACCATAGAAAAAGAAAAGTGGATTTTTGAAAGAAAAATGCTGGAAGCTCAGTTCAATCCTCATTTTCTCTACAATACACTTGAGACGATTAAAATCACTTCTTTAATGGATGCCGCTCTCACACAAGACCTGATTCAAAACCTCACGCGCATTCTTCGCTACAGTATCACCGATTTAGAAAAAGAAACAACCATTTGCCAAGATTTAAAGATTATAGAGGATTACCTTATTATTCATAAGATTCGTTTTGAACACTTTTCCTATGATATTGTCTGCCCAGAAACTGTCGATAATCAACCTATTCCTAAACTTTTCTTGCTTCCTCTAGTAGAAAATGCTATAAAATATGGGATGCAATACCGTATTGATCTTCATATTGATATCCAAATTACCTTGGAAGCAGATTCTCTAACTTTTTTAGTCAAGGATAATGCTGGAGGACTCACAAAACAAGAGCGACTCGCTATTTTAGACTCTTTAGAAAGCCCTCATACCCAGCATGGCATCGTTAACAGCTATAAACGATTGAGCAATTTCTTTTCTGATGTCCAGCTAGATTTAGGAGTCAATCGCCGAGGAGAAACTTGGGTCAAATTTATAACGAAAGGACTAACTCATGTTTAAGCTCATTATCGTAGAAGACGAACACCTCATTCGAAAATGGCTAGAGATTGCCGTAGACTACTCTGCCTTAGGTATCCAAGTTGTAGGAACTGCTAGTCACGGTCAAGAGGGAATGAAACTCATCCAAGAAAAAGAACCTCATATTGTCTTAACAGACATCACAATGCCAATTATGGATGCTTTCATGATGTTCGAAGCCACTCGTACCCTTTCTTATGAAAAAGTTATCTTATCAGGTTATAACGATTTTCAAAATGCCAAAAAAGCCATGCAATATGGAGCAGTTGATTTCTTATCCAAACCAATTGATACCAAGGAGTTGACAGAATGTCTTCAAAAAATTGTTTTGCGATTACGAGTTAGCACTTATCAAGAAACTCCTTTTTTAGAAGAATATCAAACTTTACTCACCTCCATCCAACAAATTGATACACAAAACCAAATCATTCAGCAAATTCTTGAATTTGTGCATCAACACTACTACATGCACTTTACCATTTCTACCATTGCAGAGAATCTTGGATACAGTGAAAGCTATCTATATAAGGTTATCAAAGAATACTTCCCAATGACGCTAAATGAATATATCTTACGCTACCGCCTCAAGCAAGCTATAGATAAAATGGCTCAGTCCCCAAATTCCCCCCTAAGCGATATCTCTGAACAAGTTGGGTTTTCAGACTATAAATATTTTGCCAAAGTTTTTAAAAAGTATCTCCATATTTCTCCAAAAGAATTAAAACTTATGGATAAAAACCATTGATGTAAAAGGATTGCTCAACTCTAGCAATCTTTTTATTTTGTACTTTTACCCAATGAAAATCCAAGAGCAAGCTAACTACTCAAATCATAGCTTTGAGATTGCAGATAAGGCGACCTTGTTTGAAGTGTATTTCCATCTAAATCCCTGCTACAATTCACCCATCCTTTCTCTAGGGACTCATTCCCTATTTTTCGTTTTAGGTTTCTTTAAGGTTTTTATTATATCCTGTAGGACTCTACAATTTAAAAACATTAATAATCTAGGTAGAGAAAATGTTCGTAAAAAAGGAGATACTTATGAAAAAAATACTATTCTTTCTCTCTTTTAGCTGGATATTCCTTTCTTTATCAGGATGTTCTTCACCTATAGAAGCGGAAACTAGCTCTGAAAAAGATTCAAATAACACTTTGGTTGTCTACTCGCCTAACCCTGAAGACCTTATCGAAGAAACAATCCCAGCTTTCGAAGAAAAATATGGTATTAAGGTTGATTTAGTACAAGCCAGCACGGGTGAATTGTTCAAAAAAGCTGAGGCCGAAAAAGAATCCCCTGTAGCTGATGTCATTTTCGGAGGCTCCTATGCCCTCTTCTCTTCTAACGAAAATCTTTTTGAACCTTATATTTCTCAAGAAAACGACCAGATAATCCCTGAATATCAAAATAAAACAGGATTCTACACACCCTACACACTGGATGTCAGTGTCATTATTGCCAATTCAGCCCTTACAAAAGATATAAAAATTGAAGGCTACAATGATCTACTCAATCCTAAATTAAAAGGAAAAATTGCTACCGCTGATCCAAGTAATGCATCTAGCGCCTTTGCTCAATTAACAAACATGCTTGTCGATCAAGGTGGATACGAAAATGAACAAGCTTGGACCTATGTGAAAAATCTATTTACCCTAGTAGATGGAAAGATTGCATCTAGTTCTTCAAATGTTTACAAAGCTGTCGCCGATGGGGAAATGGCTGTAGGACTCACCTATGAAGATCCTGCCTTAAAACTTTTAAACGACGGAGTTGATGTAAAAGTCATTTATCCAAAAGAAGGAACCGTCTTTTTACCTGGTAACGCAGCTATCATCAAAAATGCCAGACACATGGAAAACGCTAAGAAATTTATCGATTTCCTCCTTTCTCAAGAAATCCAAAATAAGCTAGGAACTGAAACAACAATCAGACCCATTCGTAAAAATGCTAAAACCAATAAAAATATGAAGGCTATGACAGAAATCAATATTGCCACTGAAGATTCCGATTATGTCGTTAAAAACAAATCCACTATTCTTAAAAAGTACAATGATATTTTTACAGATATCCAATCTAAAAAATAAAATTTGACTTTCCAATGATTAACTGTCAAACCCTACTAAAATCAAAAAGATTACTTCCGTTTTTGTAGAGAATTTTACTCTAATAGAATAGAATTATCGGTTTTAAAAACGCTTACATTGTTTTAAAATAAACTTAAATAACACAACGGAGGTATCCATCATGAAAAAGAAATGGATGTATTATGCTGCTTGCGGACTAGCTCTTTTTGGTCTTGCTGCTTGTTCTTCTAATGAATCTGCCGATGGCGGTTCGTCTGATAAAGGAGACGGCGGTTCGCTAGTCGTTTATTCACCAAACTCAGAGGGCTTAATCGGAGCAACTATTCCTGCCTTTGAAGAAAAATATGGTATCAAAGTAGAATTGATTCAAGCTGGTACTGGAGAACTTTTCAAAAAATTAGAATCAGAAAAAGAAGCTCCTGTAGCCGATGTTATCTTTGGTGGTTCTTATACACAATATGCTACCCACGGAGAACTCTTTGAAAACTATACTTCAAAAGAAAATGATAATGTTATCAAAGAATATCAAAACACAACTGGCTACTCTACTCCTTATACGCTAGATGGTAGTGTTTTAATCGTCAACCCTGATTTAACGAAAGGCATGAATATCGAAGGATATAGCGACCTTCTCAAACCTGAACTAAAAGGAAAAATAGCAACTGCTGACCCAGCAAACTCTTCTAGCGCCTTTGCTCAATTAACGAATATGCTACAAGCTCAAGGTGGTTACAAAGATGATAAGGCTTGGTCTTATGTAAAAGATCTCTTCACACTTATTGATGGTAAAATCGGTTCAAGCTCATCTGGTGTCTATAAAGCAGTCGCTGACGGAGAAATGGCTGTTGGTCTTTCTTATGAAGATCCGGCTGTTAAACTCTTAAATGACGGAGCTAACATCAAAGTTGTCTATCCAAAAGAAGGAACAGTCTTCCTACCTGCTAGTGCCGCTATCGTTAAAAAAGCGAAAAACATGGAAAATGCCAAGAAATTTATCGATTTCATTATCTCTCAAGAAGTACAAGATACACTTGGTACAACCACTACTAATCGTCCTGTTCGTAAAAATGCTAAAACAAGCGAAAATATGAAACCAATTGACAAAATCAAAACACTCACTGAAGATTATGATTATGTCATCAAGAATAAATCAGATATTGTTAAGAAATACAACGAAGTCTTTACAGATATCCAATCTAAACAGTAAAAGAGGTTCACTATGAGTGAGATCAAAATTATTAACGCCAAAAAAATCTACCACGATGTCCCTGTTATTGAAAATTTGAACATTACAATTCCAAAAGGAAGTCTCTTTACCCTTCTTGGACCTTCAGGATGTGGAAAAACGACTCTTCTTCGCATGATTGCAGGATTCAACAGTATCGAAGGCGGAGAATTTTACTTCGATGATACAAAAATAAATAATATGGAACCTAGCAAACGCAATATCGGGAT
The DNA here is from genome assembly GCA_963522215.1 of uncultured Streptococcus sp. GTDB lineage: Bacteria > Bacillota > Bacilli > Lactobacillales > Streptococcaceae > Streptococcus. Next base: position 30,439 of record CAUQXM010000010.1, read on the forward strand.
GGTTTTCCAAAACTACGCTATTTTCCCGCATTTGACTGTCCGAGACAATGTTGCTTTTGGTCTTAAGCAAAAGAAGGTTCCAAAAGAAGAATTGATTCAACAAACCAACAAGTATCTTGAACTTATGCAAATTGCTCAATACGCGGATCGAAAACCTGATAAACTCAGTGGTGGACAACAACAACGTGTCGCCTTGGCACGTGCCTTAGCTGTTAATCCAAGTGTTCTCCTCATGGACGAGCCACTTAGTAATCTGGATGCCAAACTTCGCTTGGATATGCGTCAAGCCATTCGAGAAATCCAACACGAAGTGGGAATTACAACCGTCTATGTGACCCACGACCAAGAAGAAGCCATGGCGATTTCAGACCAAATTGCTGTTATGAAAGATGGGGTGATTCAACAAATCGGCCGACCAAAAGAACTCTATCATAAACCAGCTAATGAGTTTGTAGCAACCTTTATCGGACGCACAAATATTATTCCTGCCACTCTTGAAAAGCGGAGCGACGGCGCTTATATCGTCTTTTCAGATGGCTATGCTCTTCGAATGCCAGCTCTTGATCAGGCTGAGGAACAAGCTATTCATGTAAGCATTCGTCCTGAAGAGTTTATCAAAGATGAATCTGGAGATATTGAAGGAACTATTAGCGATAGCGTCTATCTTGGACTGAATACTGAATACTTCATCGAGACAGGCTTTGCCTCAAAAATTCAAGTTAGCGAAGAATCAACTTTTGAAGAAGATCTACAAAAAGGCGATCGTATTCGTCTACGAATCAATACTCAAAAATTAAACGTCTTTTCTGCAGATGGTTCCCAAAACCTGATAAAAGGAGTCAACCATGGAACGTAAAAAACTAAATATTTGGACAGCCTCCTCTTTCTTCATCTTTCTTACCTATCTTGTCTTTCTCGTTTATCCTATCGTTACCGTGCTCAAGCAAGCACTTATACATGAAGGACAATTTTCACTAGCTAATTTTGTCACTTTCTTTAGCAAAGCCTACTACTCTGAGACACTCGTCAACAGTTTCAAGGTTTCTATTACCGCTACTGTCACTTCCTTAGTCGTAGGAACCTTATTAGCTTATCTCTTTTCCATGTATGATTTCAAGGGAAAGAAATTTCTACAAATATTGATTATCATTGCTTCCATGTCAGCTCCTTTCGTGGGAGCCTACTCCTGGATTCTCTTGCTGGGACGAAATGGGGTCATTACTAAATTCCTGACAAATACCCTTCATCTTCCAGCTATCGATATTTATGGATTCAAAGGAATTGTACTTGTCTTTACACTGCAACTATTCCCACTGGTATTTCTATACGTTGCTGGGACAATGAAAAGTATTGACAATTCTCTACTTGAAGCTGCTGAAAGCATGGGTTCCTTTGGATTTAAGCGTATCGTAACGGTTATTTTACCTCTCCTAGTTCCAACCTTACTAGCAGCTGCCCTGCTTGTATTTATGAGAGCATTCTCAGACTTTGGAACCCCTATGTTGATTGGTGAAGGATATCGGACTTTCCCTGTTCTGATTTATACCCAATTTATTAGCGAGGTTGGAGGAAATTCAGCTTTTGCATCTGCTTTAGCAATTATGGCGATTATCATTGCCTTGGCAATTTTCCTTATCCAAAAATACATTTCAAATCGCTACAGTTTCAGCATGAATTCGCTCCATCCAATTGAGCCTAAAAAAACTACAAAAGGAAAAATGGCTGCCATTTATGCAACAGTCTACGGAATTATCTTGTTCTCTGTTCTACCTCAAGTCTACTTGATTTATACTTCTTTCCTAAAAACATCAGGTATGGTATTTGTCAAAGGCTATTCTCTAAACAGTTACAAGGTAGCTTTCAATCGTATGGGATCTGCTATTTTCAATACCATTCGTATCCCTTTGATTGCCTTAGTTCTAGTTGTCCTATTCGCAACATTTATCTCCTACCTAGCCGTTAGAAAACGTAATTTGTTTACAAACTTAATTGACAGCCTCAGTATGGTCCCTTATATTGTACCAGGAACCGTTCTAGGGATTGCCTTCATTTCTTCCTTCAATACTGGCCTATTTGGAAGTGGATTTCTTATGATTACAGGGACAGCTTTCATCTTGATTATGTCCCTATCTGTCAGAAGATTGCCTTATACTATTCGCTCATCTGTTGCTAGCTTGCAACAAATAGCACCAAGTATTGAAGAAGCCGCGGAAAGCTTAGGAAGTAGTCGTCTCAATACCTTTGCCAAGATTACAACTCCAATGATGCTATCTGGTATTATTTCTGGAGCTATCCTATCTTGGGTTACAATGATTTCAGAACTTTCTACTTCTATCCTCCTCTACAATGTCAAAACAAGAACAATGACTGTAGCCATTTATACAGAGGTTCTCAGAGGGAATTACGGTGTAGCCGCAGCCTTGTCAACTATCCTGACTGTTCTAACAGTAGGTTCCTTGCTCTTGTTTATGAAAATCTCTAAAAGTAATAGCATTACACTTTAGTTTTCCCCATCAAAAACAGCCGAAAGGATTATCCTCGGCTGTTTTTTCTTATCTTGATATTTCTATCAAATCCCTATTTCATAGCAAGCAAGTCTAGACTGATTTAATAGAGGCTTCCTCCATCTTCTCACGTCCTAGTTCTCGGTAACTACGGTCGCCGACAACTTCTACGCTAAACTGGCCGTCCTCATATTCAAGTATCGTCACGCTACCATTATCTAGACCATGCGGATGCATACCATTAATTAGATAAACAATGGTTCCAATAGTCATTCCGTGGCTGACAACGAGGGCATTGCCCCCACCCTGCTCTTCCATTTCTTTGGCAATCGCTTCAAAGCCTTCCTTAATTCGGCCACTGAGTTTTTCCCAGCCTTCAGCCCAACCAGCTGTATCGACCTCTACCAAACCCTCAGCCAGTTCAGCATAAGACAATTGGTGAACGTGGTCCACATTAAAGATACGAGGAATAATGCCCATGAAAAGATCACCATCATAAGCTCCGTCAAAACTACCAAAACACCATTCTCTGATACGCTTGTCCATGCGATAAGGGATTTTCCCCTGCAAGCCAAGTTCATCAAGGATAATTCCCATTGTCTGAATGGTGCGCCCAGAATCACTCGAATAAGCACGCTCAAACTGTAGACCAGATTCGCGCAAACCGATTCCTAATTCTTGAATCCCTCGTTCACCTTCAGCTGTTAAGGGAGTATCGCTCCAACCTTGCGCGCGACCAATCGTGTTAAACATAGTCTTGCCATGACGTACCAAATACAATCGTACTTTTACCATTTTCCGTCCTCCGTTTGCTTCTATTATATCATGGATGATAAAACAAAAGCCACCCTTACAGGCGACTTTTGCAGGAGATTATTATGAAAAAGTTTAGGAGTTCTATTAAATAAAGATATTAGATGAAAGTCAAATTCAAACTAAATCAGTGTTATCTGTTTCAAATAATATTAGGAGGTCTTTATTTAATGATTATAGTATACACATCTAACCTTAAATAGAACTTAAAAAATTATACCCATTCACCTTTTTCATTTACTTTATAGCCGTTAATGGTCATATTTTTTGCCAATTTTCCATCTGCTAGCAAGTAATACCACTTATCTCCATCTTTAATCCATTGGTTACGAGCATACTTACCATCTTGGTTCAGATAATACCAGCTATCATACTGAGGATCAAATACCCACTCACTCTTAGCCATATAACCGCCACGTTTTAGGTAATATTCTCCCTGCCAAGCTTTCTCCACATAACTACCAGTTGAATCTACATAAAACCAGCTCTTATAGTCTTCATCATAAATCCATTCACTTGCAGCCATTGAAGCATCTGCTTTTAGATAATAACGGCCTACCCAACGGTTTCTTACAAGATTACCAGAAAGGTCATTATAGTACCATTTTCCAGACTCTTTAAACCACTTACTTGCTTGATAATCCTTCTTAGTCTCTCCATTAGCAGTAACGGTAGCTTGAGATGAAGATGAAACTGTAGCTGATGTAACAGTAGAAACTGCTTGAATAGCCTCTTCTTTTGTCACCTTAGGCTTAGCTTTTCCTTGGTAAACATCTTCGATACGCTTAGTAAAGACAGATAACTCCTCAGGAGATAACATTCGACTATTTTTGTAATTAGCATCCTCACTTATATCTGCTTCAGTTTTTATCTTTCTAACAGCTTCTTCTACTATATCATCAATCTTACTAAACATAGAAACCTTATCTGCTTTTGAAAGTGAATCGTCATTACTAATAGCTGTCTTCTCCATAAAGGCAACAGCATTAACTTCTCTGATATTTTTTTCAGTAGGCGCTAATGAAAATGCTTGAAAATTATCTGATAGAAAAGTTGATAACTTTTTTAAAAATTCAGTCAATGGCTCTTTGTCATTATATATGTTATACTGACGTTCCCAAGCAGCTCCGCCCGGTCCTCCCCAACTATATGCAGAATTGATATATTGGAGCATTTTTTCTCTTTCAAAATTTGTGTAATGTGGATTTTTCTTAATTTGAGCAGTGACAAGTTCTTTCTTCATCTCTACTATTGCACTAAAAATATAACTTTTTAGTTCTCTATCATAATTTCTATTATCATTTCGAGGTTCATGAAATTCAAATCTTTCTTTTCTATATTTCCAATCCTCAATATTTGCTATTAGGTTCTTTTCTTCTTTATCGATGTAATCTATAAAATCTTGAAGTCTTTTATTAAAGTGTTCAGAAATACTATTATTAAGAAATTTGATATCATTTTGTGAGAAAGAAAGTACACTCCAGTCTATTTGCTTCACTAAATTAAGAAAGTGTTCCTCATCCTTCCTCATAAAATCTATCTGTGCTTTTTTATATTCTGCAATTACTTTCTTAACTTCTTCTGTACTCACACTAGCAGTAGTTTCATGACTTTCTTCCTGCGCATAAACTACATGACTGGTAAAAGTTGGGACTAGTAAAGTCGACAGTCCTAAAGCTACTAAAGCATGTTTCATTTCTTTTTTCATCAATTTCTCCTATTTTCTTAATTTTTAAAACTATGAATTGGTGCTGGGATTTGTCCTCCACGAGAGATGAAATCAACAGACGAAGCCCCATTGACTTTCATAACTGGAGCTGTACCAAGAAGGCCACCAAACTCAATCATATCGCCTTCTTTTCCTTTTGGAATGATACGAACAGCTGTAGTTTTCATGTTAATGACACCAATTGCAGCCTCATCTGCAATCATGGCCGCAATGGTTTCAGCAGGTGTATCTTCTGGGATGGCAATCATATCCAAACCAACAGAACAGATAGCCGTCATGGCTTCTAGTTTTTCCAAATTAAGAGAGCCATTTTGCACTGCAGCAATCATTCCCTCATCCTCAGAAACAGGGATAAAGGCACCAGACAAACCACCAACTTGGTTGCAGGCCATGACTCCGCCCTTCTTAACTTGGTCATTCAAGAGAGCCAAGGCAGCCGTCGTCCCATGCGTACCAACTGTTTCTAGCCCCATTTCTTCAAGGACACGTGCAACAGAATCTCCAACCGCAGGAGTTGGCGCCAAACTCAAGTCCACAATACCAAACTCCACACCGAGTCTCTCACTGGCCATTTGACCAACCAATTGACCGATACGAGTGATCTTGAAGGCAGTCTTCTTAACTGTTTCGGCTACTACATCAAAGCTCTGTCCACGAACTTTTTCCAAGGCACGTTTTACCACACCAGGACCAGAAACTCCGACATTGATGATAACATCTGCCTCCCCAACACCATGGAAGGCACCCGCCATAAATGGATTGTCCTCAACAGCATTAGCGAATACAACCAACTTGGCCGCTCCCATATCTGATAGATTAGCCGTTTCCTTGATAACACGTCCCATATCTGCCACAGCCGTCATATTAATACCAGACTTGGTTGAGCCGATATTAACTGACGAGCAGACCTTATCCGTTTCAGCCAAGGCGCGAGGAATAGAATTGATGAGAATCTCATCTCCCTTTTGATAACCCTTTTGTACCAAGGCAGAGAAGCCACCGATAAAGTCCACACCAATCTCTTTCGCAGCCTTATCAAGAGCTTTTGCCAGAACCACATAGTCTGTCGCATCTGTCGCAGCCCCAATCAAAGAGATAGGAGTCACCGATACACGCTTATTAACGATTGGAATCCCCAACTCAGCCGCAATTTCATCGCCAACAGCTACTAAATTAGCTGCCTTGCTCGTAATCTTTTGATAAATTTTCTCCGCAGCACGATTGATATCTGGATCAATACAGTCCAAAAGAGAAATCCCCATGGTAATGGTTCTGATATCGAAGTTTTGCTCCTCAATCATGGCAATGGTTTCAGTAACTTGTCTAATATCCATGTGCACCTCCTAGATATTATACATAGCGTCGAAAATCGCTGCACTCTGAATATTGATTTTCACATTCAAAGTTTGCCCAAAAGTTTCAAACTCATTTCGCAGATAAGTAAAATCCTGCTTTTCATCACTTGAGACGACAGCCATCATCGTAAAATATTCATCCAAAACAGTTTGAGAGATATCGTCAATATTCAATCCTAATTCTGCAATTTTGCCAGAAACACCTGCAACAATTCCAGATTTATCTTTACCAACAACAGTTATAATCGCTTTCATAAGCAAACTCCAATTCTTCTTTTAATAGGAAACCTGAACATTAAACAGGATTCTTTTCAAATAGTATAGCATAATTCTAACTAAAATACTCAAAAACGCCTGCTTACGAAGTTGTTCTTAAGAAAAAAACAATTTCGTAAACAAGCGTCTACTATCCCAACTTATGATGAGTGTTCCCGCTAGGACCGAGATCCTAGCGGTAGACCAGAGCTAGACTAAGAGCACAAGACTCCATCATCATAACACTCAACAAAATTGATGATTTTATACTAATTCGATGATCGCCATTGGCGCTGCATCACCACGACGTGGTTCAGTTTTAAGGATACGAGTGTATCCACCGTTACGTTCAGCATAACGAGGTGCGATTTCTGAGAACAATTTTTGAAGTGCTGTAGTAGAAGTGTACTTATCAGTTGCTTCATCATAGTTTTCAGATGCGATTTCATTACGTACGAAAGCAGCTGCTTGACGACGTGCATGCAAATCACCACGTTTACCTAGAGTAATCATTTTTTCAACAGTTTTACGGATTTCTTTAGCACGAGCTTCAGTTGTCACGATTGATTCGTTGATCAAAAGGTCAGTTGTCAAATCGCGAAGCATTGCTTTACGTTGTGAGCTAGTGCGTCCTAGTTTACGGTAAGCCATGTATTCCTCCTTTATTTATCTTTTAATCCAAGACCCAAATCAATGAGTTTGAGTTTCACTTCTTCCAAACTCTTGCGTCCAAGATTTCTTACTTTCATCATCTCTGCTTCAGATTTTTCTGTCAAATCATGCACAGTATTGATACCGGCACGTTTCAAACAGTTGTATGAACGCACAGACAAGTCCAGTTCCTCAATCGTACGATCCAAAATACGATCGTCAGATTCAGTATCAGCTTCTTTCATCACTTCAGTTGACTTAGCAATCTCAGTAAGATTTGTAAACAAATCAAGATGTTCTGTCAAAATACGTGCTGAAAGCCCTAAAGCATCTTCTGGAATAATTGTTCCATTTGTCAAGATTTCAAGGGTTAATTTGTCAAATCCATCATTGCTACCTACACGAGCAGGTTCCACTTGATAGTTGACTTTTGTAACTGGTGTATAAATAGAATCTACAGCAAGTGTTCCAACTGGTGCATTATCCTTTTTATTTTCATCAGCAGGTACATATCCACGACCACTGTTAACAGTCATAGTCGCTTTTAGAGAAGAACCTTCACCGATTGTAAAGAGATAATGATCTGGATTTACAATTTCAATATCACTGTCAGTCAAAATGTCTCCAGCTGTAATTTCAGCAGGACCTTCAACGTCAAGTTCAATGATTTTTTCGTCTTCAACGTATGATTTCACTGCAATTCCTTTAATGTTCAGAATGATTTGCATCACGTCTTCACGAACACCTGGAACTGTGTCAAACTCATGTAACACACCATCAATGTTGATAGATGTCACAGCTGCTCCTGGTAGAGAAGCTAGAAGTACACGACGAAGAGAGTTACCAAGAGTTGTACCGTAGCCACGTTCAAGTGGTTCGATTACAAACTTGCCATAATCTTTATTTTCATCAATTTTTGTTATATTTGGTTTTTCAAACTCGATCATTTAGTTACTCCCTCTTAAACGAAAAGCAGTGTAATGCGATGATTATACACGGCGACGTTTTGGAGGACGAGCACCATTGTGTGGCACTGGAGTCACATCACGAATTGCTGTTACTTCAAGACCAGCGGCAGCAAGCGCACGAATAGCTGACTCACGACCAGAACCTGGACCTTTTACAGTAACTTCAACTGATTTAAGACCGTGTTCTTGTGCAGATTTAGCAGCAGCTTCAGAAGCCATTTGAGCAGCGAATGGTGTAGATTTACGAGAACCTTTGAAACCAAGAGCACCAGCTGATGACCAAGCAATTGCATTACCATGCACATCAGTAATCATAACAATAGTGTTATTAAATGTAGCGTGAATATGAGCAATACCAGATTCGATATTCTTTTTCACACGACGTTTACGTGTTGGTTTAGCCAAGACTTTTACCTCCTATATTATTTTTTCTTACCAGCAATCGCAACAGCTTTACCTTTACGAGTGCGAGCGTTGTTTTTAGTGTTTTGTCCACGGACAGGAAGTCCACGACGGTGACGGATACCACGGTATGAACCGATTTCCATCAAACGTTTGATGTTCAAGTTTACTTCACGACGAAGGTCACCTTCAACTTTGATTGCATCCACTTCACGACGGATAGCATCTTCTTGATCTGATGTAAGATCACGTACACGAACATCTTCTGAGATTCCAGCAGCAGCCAAAATTTTCTTAGATGTTGCAAGTCCGATACCATAAACATAAGTCAATGAGATTACTACGCGTTTGTCATTTGGAATGTCAACTCCAGCAATACGAGCCATGTTTTCTCCTTTCTATCTTATCCTTGACGTTGTTTGTGTTTTGGATTTGCTGGGCAAATTACCATAACACGACCATTACGACGAATAACTTTACAGTATTCGCAAATTGGTTTGACCGATGGTCTTACTTTCATTTCTTATCCCTCCAAGTTTTTCGATTATTTAAAGCGGTAAGTGATACGTCCACGTGTCAAGTCATATGGACTCATTTCGACAGTAACACGATCTCCCGCTAAAATACGAATATAGTTTTTACGAATTTTACCAGAAACTGTTGCTAAAATCTGATGTCCATTTTCAAGTTCAACCGTAAACATTGCATTCGGCATTGTATCAACTACTTTGCCTTCAACTTCAATCACATCGTCTTTTGCCACGCAAAAGCACCTCCATAAATTTCGATTCGATGCCTCTAGACACAGAGACAACAATTATAAGTCAGACTATCTCAGTATAACATTTGTAGCGGATTTTTGCAAGTGTGAAAAACGCTTTATTTCAAATTTGTCAATACTTTTTCGATATCTGAGAAGACATCATTGATATCTTGATTACCTTCGATGTCATGAACCAAACCTTTGGCACGGTAGTGAGCAATGATTGGTTCCCCTTGAGCAATATTCACATCCAAACGACGTTTCACTGTCTCAGGCTTATCATCTTCACGTTGGTAGTAATCTTCTTCTTTATAGTCAACTGGTGGGTTAAAGACCTTGTGGAAAGTTTCTCCAGTTACGCGGTGGATAATACGGCCACTCAAACGTTCCAAGAGGCTGTCAGGGTTCACTTCAATGTTGATGACACCTTCTAGTTCAATGCCAAGTTCAGCCAATGTTTTGTCCAAGGCATGAGCTTGTTCAATTGTACGTGGGTAACCATCCAACAAGAATCCTGTTTCTTTAATATCATCTTGTGAAAGACGTTCTTTTACGATCCCATTTGTAACTTCGTCAGGAACCAATTCACCCTTGTCAATGTATGACTTGGCAAGAACACCCATTTCAGTTTGATTTGCCATAGCAGCACGGAACATATCACCTGTTGAGATATGTGCAACATGGAATTGTTCTACGATTTTTGCTGCTTGAGTTCCCTTACCTGCACCAGGTAAGCCCATAATCAAAAGATTCATGATTAGATCTCCTTATTTTATTTTTAAATAGAAGCAAAAAGTCTTTTCACCCCTATTTAAAAACAAAATAGAAGAGGGGAGACCAAACTCTCACTAATGTTAGAGTTAAACCTCCACTCCCTCAGCATTTACTGATTCTGTAAATACTTT
>CAUQXM010000011.1:0-38146 GCA_963522215.1 uncultured Streptococcus sp.
TAGATATTTTGTTTATCATACCATAAAAAGCTAAAAAAATAAAGCGGTTTCTTGAATGTGTTAAGTCAATAGTATATAATATAAGTAGATAGAGGATGAACAATTTATTGATGAAGTAGGAGCTACTTTCTCCTGATTTATAAGCTAATAAAGGGGGCTTTGGGATTCACAACTTATAGGAGGTGTGACATGAAAATATTAAAAAGTTATATATTGGAACTCTGTTTTATTTTAAGTTTTGCCTTACCTTTTTTAAAAGGAGCGAATGCGGATAATGGTAGACGTTTTGTGGAAACCTATTACGGTTTTACTTTTTTGATGGAACATGCCATTGTAACAGCTGTCTTTATCTGTTCGCTCTTAATTGCTTGCCTACTAAAAAAACGGTGGACGAAATGGCTTGCTGCTGGTAGTTATTTCTTTTTAGTTCTATGGATTGCTACAGAGGGTTATTTCTTCCGCATGTCACTAGAAGATTTGATACGACTTTGGACAAGTTTGGAATTCCTGACAAAAACGTATCAGTTGGGCTTTTATCTAAACATCTTATTGGGAATCCTGTTGATAATAAAGTATTTTAAGGTTAAGCAATCGTAATAAAAATGCGCTTGATTATAGACAATAAATTTGTTGTTTTATCTTGACTGTGATACCTTATAACTCCCAATGGTTTGTCATTCGTTTCCAATAATTGAAAGAGATTGAAGAAAATGTCTTCTTGACTAGCTTTCTTCAGTCTTTTTCGTTTTATTATCAGTTTGTAAACGATTTACAATTTAAGTCAAATTATGGTAAAATAGTTTCATGAGTAAAATGTATTATGCAGAAAATCCTGACGCTGCTCACGACATTCATGAGTTGAGAGTGGACTTGTTGGGAGAAAAAATGACCTTTTTGACGGATGCGGGTGTTTTTAGCAAGAAAATGGTTGACTTTGGAAGTCAACTTTTGCTCAAGTGTCTTGAGGTCAATCAAGGAGAAACTGTCCTTGATGTAGGCTGTGGTTACGGGCCTTTGGGTTTGTCCTTAGCTAAGGCTTATGGAGTTCAGGCGACCATGGTCGATATTAATAATCGTGCCTTGGATTTGGCGCGACAAAATGCTGAACGAAATAAAATAGAAGCGACGATTTTCCAGTCCAACATCTATGAACAAGTTGAAGGCACATTTGACCATGTCATTTCCAATCCTCCTATCCGTGCGGGCAAGCAAGTGGTTCATGAAATCATTGAGAAAAGTAAAGATTTCTTGGAAACTGGTGGAGATTTAACAATTGTTATCCAGAAAAAACAAGGGGCTCCAAGCGCCAAGTCAAAGATGGAAGAAGTGTTTGGCAATTGTGAAATCGTCAAAAAAGATAAGGGATACTATATCCTTAGAAGTGTGAAAGAATGAGAGCAGTTGATTTAATCCAAAAGAAACGAGATGGTCAAGAACTGACTTCGAGTGAAATTGAATGGCTAGTTGAAGGCTATGTGTCAGGAACTGTTCCTGATTATCAGATGTCTGCATTTGCTATGGCTGTTTATTTCAAAGGAATGACGACTCGAGAAATCTCTGATTTGACCATGAAAATGGTTCAGACAGGGCAAGAGTTTGATTTATCAGCTATTGATGGGGTTAAGGTTGACAAGCATTCTACGGGTGGTGTTGGTGATAAGGTGACCTTGATTTTGGCTCCCCTAGTGGCTAGTTTTGGTGTGCCTGTAGCTAAAATGAGTGGCCGTGGTCTCGGCCATACAGGTGGAACGATTGATAAATTGGAGTCTATCAAGGGCTACCAAGTCGAGCGTAGTCAGGAAGATTTCATTCGCCAAGTGCAAGATATTGGTGTATCGGTTATTGGACAATCAGATCAGCTGGTAAAAGCCGACAAGCTTTTATATGCCTTACGTGATGTGACAGCAACTGTTGATACCATTCCTTTGATTGCTAGTTCTGTCATGAGTAAGAAAATTGCTGCTGGGGCGGATGCTATCTTGCTAGATGTGACAGTTGGCGAAGGTGCCTTTATGAAGACTGTCGATGAGGCTCGTGAATTGGCTCAAACCATGGTAGAACTTGGAAAAGCTGTTGGACGAAAAACAGTTGCAGTTATTACGGATATGAGTCAACCCTTGGGACGAGCGATTGGAAATCGTCTGGAAATCCTTGAAGCATTGGAGATTTTACAAGGTCAAGGACGTCAGGATATTACCCACTTCATCTGTGAATTGGCTCAAATTATGCTTGGCCTGGCAAATGTAAATAAAACAGTTGAAGAAGTTCGCCAACATCTTGAAAATGGCCAAGCGCTTGCTAAGTTTGAGGAGATGGTGCAAGCTCAAGGCGGTGATTTAGAGGACCTTTATCGTCCTGTAAATGTCGCCCATGTTGTGGATATTCCAGCCCAAGACACAGGTGTCATTTCAGCTCTTCCAGCTATGGAATTTGGGCTTTATGCTATGAGACTGGGGGCAGGCCGTTCAGTCAAGTCTGATGCCTTGGACTATGAAACAGGAATTGTTTTTGAAAAGAAAGTTGGAGATTCCGTTCAAAAGGGAGAAATTGTTGCAAAAGTATATACAAATGGAAAAATTTCTCCTCAGCTAGTTACAGATTTTCAAAAATATGTTAAAATAAATGATAGCGTGCAAAGTTTACGAGAAATTATAGAAATAATCTCATAAACTGCAGGAGAATCCGAATATGAAATTAAATAAATATATCGATCATACACTTTTGAAACAAGATGCGACAGAAAATCAAATTGATTGTTTGTTGTCTGAGGCTAGAGAGTATGATTTTGCCAGTGTTTGCGTTAATCCGACCTGGGTTGAACATGCCAAAAAAGGGCTTGAAGGCACAGATGTCAAGGTCTGCACAGTAGTAGGTTTCCCCTTGGGAGCAACAACTTCAACTGTGAAAGCTTTTGAAACCAAGGAAGCTATCCAAAATGGTGCAGATGAGATTGATATGGTGATCAATGTTGGAGCTCTCAAATCAGGTAATCTTGATTTGGTTGAATCGGACATCCGTGCTGTTGTAGAAGCAAGTGGTGACAAGTTAGTAAAAGTCATTATTGAAGCTTGCCTTCTGACAGACCAAGAAAAAGTTCGGGCTTGCCAATTAGCCCAAAAAGCAGGAGCTGATTTTGTTAAAACATCTACTGGCTTTTCAACTGGTGGTGCTACGGTAGCAGATGTTACATTAATGCGTGAAACAGTTGGACCTGATATGGGTGTCAAGGCTGCAGGTGGAGCTCGTTCTTATGCAGATGCTCTTGCCTTTGTGGAAGCAGGGGCGACCCGTATCGGAACTTCAGCTGGGGTAGCCATTTTAAAAGGAGAACTGGCAGATGGCGACTACTGAGTTGATTGAACTAGCAATTGAAACCAGCAAGAAAGCCTATGTGCCCTATTCTCATTTTCCAGTCGGAGCTGTTCTAGTGGCGAAAGATGGAAGTGTTTACACGGGAGTGAATATTGAAAATGCTAGCTATCCTTTGACCAATTGCGGTGAGAGAACAGCCATTTTTAAGGCTGTATCTGAAGGACAAAGAGAATTTTCAGAGCTGATTGTTTATGGTCAAACTGAAAAACCAATCTCACCATGTGGTGCTTGTCGCCAAGTGATGGTCGAATTTTTTGAACAAGATCTAAAAGTGACCTTAGTCGCAAAAGATAAATCGACGGTCGAGATGACGGTCGGGGAATTACTTCCATACTCTTTTACAGACTTAAACTAGTCTGAGTCGCTCTCTGAGTGGCACGGTCCTTGTGGCCAACCAATCCATACTTGCAACATCGTTGCACATCTTATTTAGGAGGTTCAGTAATGAACAAGAAACAATGGCTAGGCCTTGGTCTAGTTGCAGTGGCAGCAGTTGGACTTGCTGCATGTGGTAACCGCTCTTCTCGTAACGCAGATTCATCTTCTGATGTGAAGACAAAAGCAGCAATCGTCACTGATACTGGTGGTGTTGATGACAAATCATTCAACCAATCAGCTTGGGAAGGTTTGCAGGCTTGGGGTAAAGAACACAATCTTTCAAAAGATAACGGTTTCACTTACTTCCAATCAACAAGTGAAGCTGACTACGCTAACAACTTGCAACAAGCGGCTGGAAGTTACAACCTAATCTTCGGTGTTGGTTTTGCCCTTCACAATGCGGTTGAAGAAGCAGCTAAAGAACATTCTGACTTGAACTATGTCTTGATTGATGATGTGATTAAAGATCAAAAGAATGTTGCGAGCGTAACTTTCGCTGATAATGAGTCAGGTTACCTTGCAGGTGTAGCTGCAGCAAAAACAACTAAAACAAAACAAGTTGGTTTTGTAGGTGGACAGGAGTCAGAAGTTATCTCTCGTTTTGAAGCAGGATTCAAGGCTGGTGTTGCGTCAGTAGACCCATCTATCAAAGTACAAGTTGACTATGCTGGTTCATTTGGTGATGCCGCTAAAGGTAAAACAATTGCAGCTGCACAATACGCAGCCGGTGCAGATATTGTTTACCAAGTAGCTGGTGGTACAGGTGCTGGTGTCTTTGCAGAAGCAAAATCACTCAACGAAAGCCGTCCTGAAAATGAAAAAGTTTGGGTTATCGGTGTTGACCGTGACCAAGAAGCAGAAGGTAAATACACTTCTAAAGATGGTAAAGAATCAAACTTTGTTCTTGTATCTACTTTGAAACAAGTTGGTACAACTGTAAAAGATATTTCTAACAAGGCAGAAAAAGGTGAATTCCCTGGCGGTCAAGTGATCGTTTACTCATTGAAAGATAAAGGGGTTGACTTGGCAGTAACAAACCTTTCAGAAGAAGGTAAAAAAGCTGTTGAAGATGCAAAAGCTAAAATCCTTGATGGAAGCGTAAAAGTTCCTGCAAAATAATGGATGGAAGTCATTTCTTAGGAAGCGGCCCTCGGCCGCTTTTTTAAGAGTTGAGACAAAGTCATTTTGTCTCAGTAAAGCTTGCTACTAGATAAACTAGCAAGTTTTATTGAAATAAAATAAGACTCTGAAAGGAAGAGCACATGGCACACGAAAATGTCATTGAGATGCGTGATATTACCAAGGTGTTTGGTGAATTTGTTGCCAACGACAAAATCAACCTGCACCTACGAAAAGGTGAAATTCATGCACTTTTAGGAGAAAATGGGGCTGGAAAGTCCACGCTCATGAACATGTTAGCAGGGCTTCTTGAACCAACCAGTGGTGAAATCGCGGTCAACGGTCAAGTTGTCAACCTCGACTCCCCATCTAAAGCAGCTGGCTTGGGAATCGGAATGGTTCACCAGCACTTTATGTTGGTAGAGGCTTTCACGGTGGCTGAAAACATTATTTTAGGAAGTGAATTGACTAAAAATGGTGTGCTAGATATCGCTGGAGCTAGCAAAGAAATCAAGGCTCTTTCTGAACGTTACGGCTTAGCTGTTGATCCTTCTGCCAAGGTAGCAGACATCTCAGTTGGAGCCCAACAACGTGTAGAAATTTTAAAAACCCTTTATCGGGGAGCTGATATCCTTATCTTTGACGAACCAACGGCTGTCTTGACTCCGTCAGAAATTGATGAGTTGATGGCTATTATGAAAAATCTTGTCAAAGAAGGAAAATCAATTATCTTGATTACCCACAAGTTGGACGAGATTCGCGCAGTTTCTGACCGTGTTACAGTTATCCGTCGTGGGAAATCAATTGAAACTGTAGAAATCGCAGGGGCTACTAATGCTGATTTGGCAGAAATGATGGTAGGTCGTTCTGTTTCCTTTAAAACAGAGAAACAAGCCTCTCAACCAAAAGAAGTGGTCTTGTCAATCAAAGATTTGGTGGTCAATGAAAACCGCGGTGTCCCAGCTGTTAAAAATCTGTCCTTGGATGTTCGTGCTGGAGAGATTGTTGGGATTGCGGGGATTGATGGAAATGGTCAGTCTGAACTGATTCAAGCCATTACAGGTCTTCGCAAGGTTGAATCTGGTAGCATTGAGCTAAAAGGAGATTCAATTGTAGGTTTGCACCCACGTCAGATTACAGAGTTGAGTGTTGGGCACGTTCCAGAAGACCGTCACCGTGATGGCTTGATTTTGGAAATGATGATTTCTGAAAACATTGCCCTTCAAACCTACTATAAAGAACCACATAGTAAAAATGGAATTTTGAACTATTCAAATATCACTTCTTATGCTAAAAAGCTAATGGAAGAATTTGATGTTCGTGCTGCCAGTGAATTTGTTCCTGCAGCTGCACTCTCAGGAGGAAATCAACAAAAAGCAATTATTGCTCGTGAAATTGATCGAGATCCTGATCTCCTTATCGTCAGCCAGCCAACTCGTGGTTTGGATGTCGGTGCCATTGAATATATCCACAAGCGCTTGATTGAAGAGCGTGATAATGGCAAGGCTGTCCTTGTTGTCAGCTTTGAATTGGATGAGATTTTAAACGTCTCAGACCGTATTGCTGTTATCCACGATGGTAAGATTCAAGGTATTGTATCACCAGAAACAACCAATAAACAAGAACTTGGTGTCTTGATGGCTGGTGGAAACTTGGGAAAGGAGAAGAGTGATGTCTAAAAAATTACAACAAATTTCGGTTCCCTTGATTTCTGTCTTCCTAGGAATTTTACTCGGAGCCATTGTCATGTGGATCTTCGGTTATGATGCTATTTGGGGCTACGAAGAATTGTTCTATACAGCCTTTGGTAGTCTGCGTGGGATTGGAGAAATCTTCCGTGCTATGGGTCCTCTGGTCTTGATTGGTCTTGGTTTTGCCGTTGCCAGTCGAGCTGGTTTCTTTAACGTCGGACTTCCTGGTCAGGCTTTGGCAGGTTGGATTCTCAGTGGTTGGTTTGCCCTGTCGCATCCAGATATGCCCCGTCCCTTGATGATTCTAGCAACTATCGTGATTGCCTTGATTGCTGGTGGGATTGTCGGTGCGATTCCAGGTATTCTTAGAGCCTATCTAGGGACGTCAGAGGTTATCGTAACCATCATGATGAACTACATTGTCTTGTATGTAGGGAATGCCTTTATCCATGCTTTCCCTAAAGACTTCATGCAAAGTACAGATTCGACCATTCGTGTTGGTGCTAATGCAACCTATCAGACACCTTGGTTGGCTGAGTTGACTGGTAACTCACGGATGAATATTGGTATTTTCTTTGCCCTCATTGCCGTTGCAGTCATTTGGTTCATGCTCAAGAAAACAACCCTTGGTTTTGAAATCCGTGCGGTTGGCCTTAATCCACATGCTTCAGAATATGCTGGTATTTCTGCCAAACGGACTATTATCCTTTCAATGATTATCTCAGGTGCCTTGGCAGGTCTTGGTGGAGCTGTTGAAGGACTTGGAACCTTCCAGAACGTCTATGTTCAAGGGGCGTCATTGGCTGTCGGATTTAACGGGATGGCGGTTAGTTTGCTTGCGGCAAACTCACCAATTGGTATTCTCTTTGCAGCCTTCCTATTTGGTGTTCTCCAAGTTGGAGCCCCTGGTATGAATGCGGCGCAGGTACCGTCTGAGCTTGTCAGCATTGTAACAGCGTCTATTATCTTCTTTGTCAGTGTTCATTACCTTATCGAACGCTTTGTCAAACCGAAAAAACAAGTTAAAGGAGGTAAGTAAAGATGTCTATTACAACCTTGCTCACCCTCTTGGTGTCTTCTATGCTGATTTACTCAGCGCCCCTCATCTTTACAAGTATTGGTGGTGTTTTCTCTGAACGTGGTGGTGTGGTAAACGTCGGTCTTGAAGGAATTATGGTTATGGGTGCCTTTTCTGGAGTTGTCTTTAACCTTGAATTTGCGGAACAATTTGGAGCAGCAACTCCATGGCTATCCTTGCTTGTAGCAGGATTGGTTGGAGGCCTCTTCTCTATCATCCACGCAGCAGCGACGGTTCATTTCCGTGCAGACCATGTTGTCAGCGGTACGGTATTGAACTTGATGGCGCCAGCCTTGGCTGTTTTCTTAGTGAAAGTCCTTTATAACAAAGGACAAACCGACAACCTAAGTCAGACTTTTGGACGCTTTGATTTCCCAGTCTTGGCAAATATACCAGTGATTGGTGATATCTTCTTCAAGTCAACTAGTCTACTTGGTTATCTGGCCATTGCTTTCTCATTCCTTGCTTGGTTTATCCTCTTCAAGACTCGCTTTGGTCTTCGTCTCCGCTCTGTCGGTGAACACCCTCAAGCAGCGGACACTTTGGGAATCAATGTCTACAAGATGAGATATTTAGGGGTTATTATTTCAGGTTTCCTAGGTGGAATTGGCGGAGCGATTTATGCTCAATCAATCTCAGTTAACTTTTCAGTGACAACTATTGTTGGACCTGGATTTATTGCTCTTGCTGCGATGATCTTCGGAAAATGGAATCCAATCGGAGCCATGCTTTCTAGTCTTTTCTTTGGACTTTCACAAAGTTTGGCTGTTATCGGTTCTCAATTGCCGTTCCTACAAGGAGTTCCAGCGGTTTACCTTCAAATCGCACCTTATGTTTTGACAATTCTAGTCTTGGCAGCCTTCTTTGGAAAAGCAGTCGCACCAAAAGCAGATGGTATCAACTATATCAAATCAAAATAAGCATACAAAAAACGTCAGTTCATGTGAACTGCACCCCAAAAGTTAGACAGAAAAAATCTAACTTTTGGGGTGTTTTTATTATGAAATTAACTTATGATGATAAAGTTCAGATCTATGAACTTAGAAAACAAGGATATAGCTTAGAGAAGCTTTCAAATAAATTTGGGATAAACAATTCTAATATTAGGTACATGATTAAATTGATTGATCGTTACGGAATAGAGTTCGTCAAAAAAGGAAAAAATCGTTACTATTCTCCTGATTTAAAACAAGAAATGATTCATAAAGTCTTACATGAAGGCTGGACTAAAGATAGAGTTTCTCTTGAATACGGCCTCCCAAGTCGTACGATACTTCTTAATTGGCTAGCACAATACAAGAAAAACGGGTATACTATTGTTGAGAAAACAAGAGGGAGAGTACCTAAAATGGGACGTAAGCCAAAAAAGAGACCTGAAGAGAGGACAGAATTAGAACGTCTTCAAGCAGAAAATGAGTACCTGAGAGCGGAGAATGCTATCCTAAAAAAGTTAAGAGAACTCCGATTGAAGGAGGAAAAAGAGAAAGAA
The DNA here is from genome assembly GCA_963522215.1 of uncultured Streptococcus sp. GTDB lineage: Bacteria > Bacillota > Bacilli > Lactobacillales > Streptococcaceae > Streptococcus. The sequence continues at coordinate 9,128 of CAUQXM010000011.1, forward strand.
GAAAGACAGAAATTGTTCAAGAATTAATGACTGAGTTTTCGTTAGATATTCTTCTAAAAGCCATGAAACTAGCTCGTTCGACCTACTACTATCACTTGAAACAGCTAGACAAACCAGATAAGGACCAAGAGCTTAAAGCTGAAATTCAATCCATTTTTATCGAACACAAGGGAAATTATGGTTATCGTCGGATTCATTTAGAACTAAGAAATCGTGGTTATCTGGTAAATCATAAAAGAGTTCAACGCTTGATGAAAGTACTCAATTTACAAGCTAAAATGCGACAGAAACGAAAATATTCTTCTCATAAAGGAGACGTTGGTAAGAAGGCAGATAATCTCATTCAACGTCAATTTGAAGGCTCTAAAACAATGGAAAAGTGCTATACGGATGTGACAGAATTTGCCATTCCAGCAAGCACTCAAAAGCTTTACTTATCGCCAGTTTTAGATGGTTTTAACAGCGAAATCATCGCTTATAATCTTTCTACATCACCGAACTTAGAACAAGTAAAAGCTATGTTAGACCAGGCTTTCGGTGAGGAACATTACGAGAATACCATTCTCCATAGTGACCAAGGCTGGCAATACCAACACGATTCTTATCATCGGTTCCTAGAGAGTAAGGGAATTCAAGCATCCATGTCACGTAAGGGTAACAGCCCAGACAATGGTATGATGGAGTCCTTCTTTGGGATTCTGAAATCGGAAATGTTTTACGGTTATGAGAAGTCGTTTCAGTCGCTTAAGCAATTGGAACAAGCTATTGTAGACTATATTGATTACTACAACAATAAACGAATTAAGGTAAAACTAAAAGGACTTAGCCCTGTACAATACAGAACTAAATCCTTTGGATAAATTAATTGTCTAACTTTTGGGGGGCAGTACAATGAATGAACTGGCGTTTTATTTTTTAGGATGTTGATGGGTTAAGTTTAATCCCCAAGGAACAAGATTTTCAGTCTTATTCTGGATACGTGTGATATTATCCTTATGCCGAATGATAATCAAACTAGCCAGTGCTAGGATAATAGCGATGAAGAGAGGATCATAATTGCTCAGGATAAAACCAAAAAGTGGAAAGAGTAGAACTCCGATAACAGCTGCGATAGATGCTGTGACACTGGAAAGTGAAATCATACTACCAAGATAGAGGGTTCCAAAGAAAACAACCGCAAGGTAGAGGCAGAAGATAGGCGCAAATCCGAAAATCACACCAGCACTGGTTGCGACAGCCTTACCACCCTTAAATCCTGCAAAGATAGGGAAGGTATGGCCGATTACAGCTAAAAGTCCAAAGATAAGAGGCGAAACGCCTTGTAGATGAAACATAATCGGAAGAAGTGTTGCTAGGGTCCCTTTGAAAAAGTCAATGACAAAGGTTGCCATGCCAGCTGTCTTGCCTAAAATGCGGAAGGTATTGGTTGTTCCAGTATTTCCAGAACCATGTTCGCGCAGATTGATTTGAAAGAATACTTGTCCAATCCAGAGACCAGACGGAATCGAACCCAGCAGATAAGCTAGGATTAATAAAACTATTGTAATCATACTCCTATTATATCATGAAATGGAGAAGAAAGGCAGAGAATCTCTTCTGAAATTGTCACACCGGAGAAAGAAAAATTTTGCAAAATCCTTGGAAAACCTGTAGAATAGTAAAGATGAACGAATAGGAGGTTCCTTGTGTCAAAAAAGGAAATCAATATTAACAATTATAATGATGATGCCATTCAGGTGCTAGAAGGGTTGGATGCGGTTCGAAAACGTCCAGGGATGTATATCGGATCGACCGATGGTGCTGGTCTCCACCACCTAGTCTGGGAAATCGTCGATAATGCTGTCGATGAGGCCTTGTCTGGATTTGGTGACCGTATTGATGTGACCATTAATAAAGACGGCAGTTTAACGGTTCAAGACCATGGTCGTGGGATGCCGACTGGTATGCACGCTATGGGAATTCCAACTGTAGAGGTTATCTTTACCATCCTTCATGCCGGAGGAAAATTTGGTCAAGGTGGTTATAAGACATCAGGTGGACTTCACGGGGTGGGTTCTTCCGTTGTTAATGCCCTTTCTAGCTGGCTAGAAGTTGAAATCACTCGTGATGGTGCAATCTACAAGCAACGTTTTGAAAATGGTGGCAAACCTGTTACGACTTTGAAGAAAATCGGTACAGCGCCCAAGTCTAAAACAGGTACCAAGGTTACGTTTATGCCTGATGCGACGATCTTCTCTACGACAGACTTCAAGTACAATACCATTTCAGAACGCCTCAATGAATCAGCATTTCTCTTGAAAAATGTGACCTTGTCTCTGACAGATAAGCGAACAGATGAAGGGATTGAATTTCACTATGAGAATGGGGTACAAGACTTTGTTTCTTATCTGAACGAAGATAAGGAAACCTTAACGCCAGTTCTGTATTTTGAGGGGGAAGATAATGGTTTCCAAGTGGAAGTAGCCCTCCAGTACAATGATGGTTTTTCAGATAACATTCTATCCTTTGTCAATAACGTCCGTACCAAGGACGGTGGGACGCATGAGACGGGACTCAAGTCTGCCATTACAAAGGTCATGAACGACTATGCGCGTAAGACGGGACTTCTCAAGGAAAAAGATAAAAACCTAGAAGGTTCAGACTATCGTGAGGGACTAGCGGCCGTTCTTTCTATCTTGGTTCCTGAAGAACACCTCCAGTTTGAAGGACAGACCAAGGACAAACTTGGAAGCCCTCTGGCTCGTCCTGTTGTGGATGGCATAGTATCTGATAAGTTGACCTTCTTCCTTATGGAAAATGGAGAATTGGCTTCCAATCTCATTCGCAAGGCTATCAAGGCCCGTGATGCTCGAGAGGCGGCCCGTAAGGCGCGTGATGAAAGCCGAAATGGTAAGAAAAATAAAAAAGACAAGGGCTTATTATCTGGGAAATTGACCCCAGCCCAGTCCAAGAATCCTGCTAAGAATGAACTCTATCTAGTCGAGGGGGACTCTGCCGGAGGTTCTGCCAAACAAGGCCGTGACCGCAAGTTCCAGGCAATCTTGCCCCTTCGTGGTAAGGTTATCAATACAGCCAAGGCCAAGATGGCGGATATCCTCAAAAATGAAGAAATCAATACCATGATTTATACCATTGGTGCGGGTGTTGGAGCAGATTTTTCTATTGAGGATGCCAACTATGACAAGATAATTATCATGACCGATGCGGACACCGATGGTGCCCATATCCAGACCTTGCTCTTGACATTTTTCTACCGTTACATGCGTCCGCTAGTTGAGGCAGGACATGTTTATATCGCCCTTCCACCTCTTTACAAGATGTCCAAAGGCAAAGGCAAGAAAGAAGAAGTGGCCTACGCTTGGACGGACGGAGAACTAGAAGAACTCCGCAAACAGTTCGGTAAAGGTGCAACACTCCAACGCTACAAGGGGCTTGGAGAGATGAATGCGGATCAACTCTGGGAAACAACTATGAACCCAGAAACGCGTACCCTTATCCGTGTCACGATTGAAGACCTAGCACGCGCAGAACGTCGTGTCAATGTCCTCATGGGAGACAAGGTCGAACCACGACGTAAGTGGATTGAAGACAATGTCAAGTTTACGCTGGAAGAAGCGACAGTGTTTTAAAAAATCCAAAAAGGAGAACAACAATGTCAAATAATCTGTCTGAAGATCAAGTAAAAGAAGCTCTTGAAAGTGGATATGGGCAATCTGAAGCTTTATTAAATGATAAAGATGAATTAGATAATTTTTTGCAACGTTTAGAACTAAAAATTAAAGAGATACCTTTTGTTGGAGAAAAATTTACAGTAATCCCTGTTATGATATCTTTGGTAAAAAATTATGTAGAGGGTAAATATACTACAGTACCTTATGGAACTATTCTGGCTGTTTTAAGTTCATTAATTTATTTTGTATCTCCAATTGATATATTCCCAGATTTCATACCGTTTGCTGGTTATTTGGATGATATGGCTGTAATGGGATTGTGTATGAAAATGGTAAATACTGATATCGAAGCTTATAATGAATGGCGTCGTTCACAAGGAATGGTTTAAGATAGCAGTTTATTTACTACAATATAATCGTTCTATATTAGAGTAAAGGTAAATAAGGTACTGACATGAGAACAGAATCCGAAATGTTGAATCTAATTTTACAAATCGCAAAAAATCTCCAAGTTGAGGCTGTCGCTATGTCTGGTTCACGGACAAATTCACAAGCACCACAAGATGAATTTCAAGACTATGATCTTGTCTATGTAGTAGATGACATAGACAATCTAACGAGTGACCTTTCTTGGCTGGACCTGTTTGGGAAGCGCATTATTGAGCAAGAAGTTGGTTTTGGTCATCGCCGTCTATTTCTCATGCTCTTTGAAGATGGCAATCGCATTGATTTGACTCTCTGCCCTAAAGACCACATTCAAGAGTGGGTGGATAGCGAGGCTGGATTCACTGTTTTTGAAGACCCAGAACATTTATTTGAACCCTATTCGCAAAATCTAGAGCGTTACTGGACAAATTCAGCTACTGAAAAGGATTTTGAAAGAGTCTGCAATGAGTTTTGGTGGGTGTCGGCCTACGTTGTCAAAGGGATTTGTCGGAACCAGCTCATCTACGCGACCGACCATCTTTATGGTATTTGTCAACAAGAATTCCTAAAGATTTTGGCTTGGCAGGTCGCAAGTGACAGGGGAAGAGTCGACGTCGGCAAGAACTACAAGTACCTCTTTAACTATTTACCTGCTGAGAAAGAAAAGGAATTCTCAAATTTGCTTGATTTTTCAAGTATAGAGAAGCTCACCCAGTCTTTATTTGCTACCATGGAACTTTTCCACCAAGAATCTCAATTTCTTGCTAATAAGATGGGATTTGACTATGATATGGAGGTGGCTGACAAGATGATTGAGTATGCTGAGGAGAGACTTCTTAATCGCTAACTAACTAAAGACCTTAATTTAAAAGATTAAACTACAGAAAGGGTCGTTTGGTTATTTGTAGTAACTGGACACGGGACTAATTTTATTCGGAAAAAAGTCAAATCGTCTTGACTTCATCGAGCCCTACATCGATTTTCTATTTTTTACAGACATTTTTGGCAAGCCAAATCGTCCCTTTATATCTTAACTGAACACCTTTTCTGTAAAAACCTACTCTACATTCTTTGAAAGGAGTTGAACACGCCCTAAATGCTAGGTGAAAAAGATAAATTCTCTTGTGAGCTTGCTTACTTCAAGAATTTTCTATTTTCACTTTGTATTTTAAGGGCTCTGTATCCTATATGAGTAACATTCAAAATATGTCCCTGGAGGACATTATGGGAGAGCGCTTTGGTCGCTACTCCAAGTACATTATTCAAGACCGGGCTTTGCCAGATATTCGTGATGGCTTGAAGCCGGTTCAGCGCCGTATTCTTTATTCGATGAATAAGGATGGCAATACCTTTGATAAGAGTTACCGCAAGTCGGCCAAGTCTGTCGGTAACATCATGGGGAATTTCCACCCACACGGTGACAGTTCTATCTATGATGCCATGGTTCGTATGTCACAGGATTGGAAAAATCGTGAGATTCTAGTCGAAATGCACGGTAATAACGGTTCTATGGACGGAGATCCGCCTGCGGCTATGCGTTATACTGAGGCACGTCTGTCTGAAATTGCAGGCTACCTTCTTCAGGATATCGAGAAAAAGACTGTTCCTTTTGCTTGGAACTTTGACGATACTGAGAAAGAACCTACTGTCTTACCTGCAGCCTTTCCAAACCTCTTGGTCAATGGTTCGACTGGGATTTCAGCTGGATATGCTACGGACATTCCACCTCATAATTTGGCCGAAGTTATCGATGCGACAGTCTACATGATTGATCATCCAACTGCCAAGGTGGATAAGTTGATGGAATTCTTGCCTGGCCCAGACTTCCCGACTGGAGGGATTATTCAGGGTCGTGATGAAATCAAGAAGGCCTATGAAACTGGGAAAGGGCGCGTGGTTGTTCGTTCCAAGACTGAGATTGAAAAGCTAAAAGGTGGTAAAGAACAAATCGTTATCACTGAGATTCCTTATGAAATCAACAAGGCCAATCTGGTCAAGAAAATCGATGATGTTCGTGTCAATAACAAGGTGGCAGGGATTGCTGAAGTTCGTGACGAGTCTGACCGTGATGGTCTTCGCATTGCTATCGAACTCAAGAAGGACGCTAATACGGAGCTTGTTCTCAACTACCTATTTAAGTACACCGACCTACAAATCAACTACAACTTTAACATGGTGGCAATTGACAATTTCACGCCTCGTCAGGTTGGGATCGTTCCAATCTTGTCTAGCTACATTGCCCACCGTCGTGAAGTAATTTTGGCTCGTTCCCGCTTTGACAAGGAAAAGGCTGAAAAACGTCTCCATATCGTCGAAGGTTTAATTCGCGTGATTTCGATTTTGGACGAAGTCATTGCCCTTATCCGTGCTTCTGAGAATAAGGCTGACGCCAAGGAAAACCTCAAAGTTAGCTATGATTTTACGGAAGAACAGGCTGAGGCTATCGTTACCTTGCAATTGTATCGTTTGACCAATACAGACGTGGTTGTCTTGCAAGAAGAAGAAGCTGAACTACGTGAAAAGATTGCTATGCTTGCTGCTATTATTGGAGATGAACGGACCATGTACAATCTCATGAAGAAAGAGCTTCGTGAGGTCAAGAAGAAATTTGCGACTCCGCGTTTGAGTAGCTTAGAAGATACTGCGAAAGTAATCGAGATTGATACAGCTAGTCTGATCGCCGAGGAAGATACCTACGTCAGCGTGACCAAGGCAGGTTACATCAAGCGTACCAGCCCACGTTCTTTTGCAGCTTCAACGCTAGAGGAAATTGGCAAACGTGATGATGACCGTTTGATTTTTGTACAAGCTGCTAAGACAACCCAGCATCTCTTGATGTTTACGACGCTTGGAAATGTCATTTATCGACCAATCCATGAATTGGCTGATATTCGTTGGAAGGATATCGGAGAGCATCTGAGCCAAACCATCACAAACTTTGAAACTAACGAAGAAATCCTCTATGTGGAAGTCGTGGATCAGTTTGATGATGCGACAACCTACTTTGCTGCGACTCGTCTCGGTCAAATCAAGCGTGTAGAACGTAAAGAATTCTCTCCATGGCGAACCTATAAATCTAAGTCTGTCAAGTATGCTAAGCTCAAAGACGAGACAGACCAGATTGTGGCAGTGACACCGATTAAACTAGATGATGTTCTCTTGATTAGTCAAAACGGTTATGCCCTGCGTTTCAATATCGAAGAGGTTCCAGTTGTTGGTGCCAAGGCTGCAGGTGTCAAAGCTATGAACCTGAAAGCAGATGATGTTCTCCAATCCGCCTTTATCTGTAACACCTCATCCTTCTACCTCTTGACCCAACGTGGAAGTTTGAAACGTGTTTCTATTGACGAAATTCCAGCAACCAGCCGTGCCAAACGTGGTTTACAAGTTTTGCGTGAGTTGAAAAACAAACCGCATCGTGTCTTCTTAGCAGGAGCAGTTGCAGAGCAAGGATCTGTAGGTGATCTCTTCAGTACAGAAGTGGACGGGAACGATCAAACTCTGATTGTTCAATCTAACAAAGGTACAATCTATGAAAGTCGACTACAAGACTTGAATCTGTCAGAACGCACAAGTAACGGTAGCTTCATCTCTGACACGATTTCAGATGAAGAAGTTTTTGACGCTTATCTTAAAGAAGTATTTCCAGAAGCCAAATAAGTGAAATGAAGAATCAGTTCTCAGAGCTGGTTCTTTTTATTGAAGAAATTTTCTGAAAATTACAAAATATACTTGCTATTTTAGAAAAATAGTGTAGAATAAAAGAAATAGGTTTTTAGAATAAGGAGTGGAATATGACAGTAACGATTGATTGGGAAAATCTCGGTTTTTCCTATATGAAATTACCTTATCGCTATATTGCTCATTTTAAAAATGGACAATGGGATCAAGGAGAGCTCACAGAGGATGCAACTTTGCATATTTCAGAGTCTTCTCCAAGTCTCCATTATGGACAACAAGCATTTGAAGGTTTGAAAGCTTATCGTACTAAGGATGGCAGTATTCAATTGTTCCGTCCTGATGAAAATGCCAAACGTCTGCAACGTACATGTGATCGTCTCTTGATGCCACAAGTTCCGACAGAAATGTTTGTAGAAGCGTGTAAGGCAGTTGTTCGTGCGAATGAAGAATATGTACCTCCATACGGAACAGGTGGAACCTTATATCTTCGTCCACTTTTGATTGGTGTTGGAGATATTATCGGAGTAAAACCAGCAGAGGAGTACATTTTTACTATCTTTGCTATGCCAGTTGGAAATTACTTTAAGGGTGGTTTGGTTCCAACCAACTTCTTGATTCAGGATGAATACGACCGTGCCGCTCCAAATGGTACAGGTGCGGCTAAGGTTGGTGGAAACTATGCTGCAAGTCTCTTACCAGGGAAATTGGCCAAGTCACGTCATTTCTCAGATGTTATCTATCTAGACCCATCAACACATACAAAGATTGAAGAAGTCGGTTCAGCTAACTTCTTTGGAATTACAGCTGACAATGAGTTTGTAACACCATTGAGTCCATCTATCTTGCCATCTATTACCAAGTATTCTTTGCTTTACTTGGCAGAACATCGCTTGGGCTTAACTCCTATTGAGGGGGATGTCCCGATTGATAACCTTGACCGTTTTGTAGAGGCAGGTGCCTGTGGTACAGCAGCAGTTATTTCTCCAATTGGTGGAATTCAGCACGGTGATGATTTCCATGTATTCTATAGTGAAACAGAAGTAGGTCCTGTGACTCGTAAACTCTATGATGAATTGACAGGAATTCAGTTTGGCGATATTGAAGCGCCAGAAGGTTGGATTGTAAAAGTAGATTAAAATTAACAAAAGGAGATTTTTATGAAATCGAAAAAATGGCTCTTAACAGCAGGAGTGGTCCTGAGCACAACAGCTCTATTAGTGGCTTGTGGAAAAGCTGATAAAGAAGCAGATGCACCGACAACATTTTCATATGTCTATGCAGTAGATCCTGCGTCTTTGGACTATAGTGTAGCGACTCGTACATCTACAACAGATGTCATCGGGAATGTGGTTGATGGATTGATGGAAAATGACCAATACGGAAATGTTATTCCTTCCTTGGCTGAAGATTGGTCTGTCTCAAAAGATGGTTTGACTTATACCTATAAACTTCGTAAAGGAGTTAAATGGTACACTTCTGAAGGTGAAGAATACGCAGAAGTAACAGCCCATGACTTTGTAACAGGATTAAAACACGTAGCTGACGGTAAGTCAGATGGTGTCTCTCTCATCCAAAATTCAATCAAGGGCTTGGATGCCTACATGACTGGTGAGACCAATGATTTCTCTACAGTTGGTGTCAAGGCCTTGGACGATTACACAGTCGAATATACCCTAAACAAACCAGAAAGTTTTTGGAATTCTAAAGTTACAACAGCGACGATGTTACCTGTAAATGAAGAGTTTTTGAAGGCATCAGGTAAAGATTATGGAGCAGTTACTCCAGCAGGAATTCTCTACAATGGTCCTTATATCTTGAAGACCTTGACGTCTAAATCGTTAATTGAATACGAGAAAAATCCAAACTACTGGGATAAAGAAAAGGTAAAGATCGAAAAGATTAAATTGACTTACTACGATGGTTCTGATCAGGAATCGTTGATTCGTAGCTTCTCTTCAGGTGCCTATACGACAGCCCGTCTCTTCCCAAGTAGCTCAAACTTTGCTTCAACTTTGGAACAATACGGAGATAAAATCACTTATAGCCCACAGGACTCAAGTAGTTATTACTTCACCTTTAACGTAAATCGTCAGTCATACAATAAAACTGCGAAAACAAGTGAAGAACAAAAGACTTCTACAAAAGAAGCTATGCTTAATAAGGACTTCCGTCAGGCTATCAACTTTGCCTTCAACCGCCATTCTTATGCTGCCCAGTTAAATGGTGAAGACGGTGCGGACAAGATTATTCGTAACAGTCTCGTTCCAGACAACTTTGTACAAGCAGGTGGTAAAAACTTTGGTCAAATCGCTCAAGCAGAGTTGGTGAACTATGGTGACCAGTGGAAAGGTGTTGAGCTAGTTGACGGTAAGGATTCTATCTACAACCCTGACAAGGCTAAAGCAGCATTTGAAAAAGCTAAGAAAGACTTGGAATCTAAAGGGGTAACATTCCCAATTCACTTGGATGTCCCAGTTGAACAAACAGATACCATCGCCGTTCAACAAAGCAACTCTTTCAAACAGTCAATCGAATCAACTCTTGGTGCTGAAAATGTTGTCATCGACGTTCTTCAAATGACAGATAATGAAAAGGAAACAATCACTTCACAAGCGCGTGTTCCTTCTCAAAAAGACTATGATTTGAACAGTACAGGATGGGCTCCAAGTTATCAAGACCCAGCATCTTACTTGAATATCATGGATCCTAAATCAGGTTCTGCTATGAAACACCTTGGTATTACTAAGGGGAAAGATAAAGATGTTGTAGCGAAACTTGGTTTGGACCAGTATAAGAAATTATTGGATGATGCAGATTCAGAAACTACAAATCTTGAAGAACGCTATGAAAAATATGCTAAGGCTCAAGCTTGGTTGACAGATAGTTCATTATTGATGCCAACAGCCTCATCTGGTGGTTCTCCAGTTGTAAGTAATGTAGTGCCATTCTCAAAACCATACTCACAAGTTGGTATTAAGGGTGACCCATATATCTTTAAAGGAATGAAATTGCAAAAAGATATCGTTACGACAAAAGAATATGAAGAAGCACTGAAAAAATGGCAAAAAGAAAAATTGGAATCAAACGGTAAGTACCAAAAAGAACTAGAAAAACACATTAAATAAAGTAGAAAACTCTATATCAGACTCGGAATGATATAGAGTTTTTTCTTGCTAGTTTTAGGATTTTCTTGTAAAATAGAAAAAGTGAAGAGAGGTATGAAATGAGTAAGAAAGATAAAAAAATTGAAATTCAAGTAGCAGATGCTAAAGTCAATGTAGGAAAAGACAGTTTTGAAGGTTATACATTGACCATTGGTAAAAAAGTTATCGGAGAAATTGCCGAATTAGATGGACAATTTGCCATCATAAAGAATGGGAATGTCGATAGTTTTTATAAAAAATTGGAAAAAGCTGTGGAAATTTTGATTGAAAATTATAATTTAGCAAAATAAGTCTTGTTTTTTTGAAATTTTCATGATATAATAGTCCATGTTGATTGTAGGAGAGATAGCGAAGAGGCTAAACGCGGCGGACTGTAAATCCGCTCCTTCGGGTTCGGGGGTTCGAATCCCTCTCTCTCCATTTCATCAATGGGGTATAGCCAAGCGGTAAGGCAAGGGACTTTGACTCCCTCATGCGTTGGTTCGAATCCAGCTACCCCAGTTCTTAGGTAATAATCAAGATAAAAAGCAAAATATCTTAGGGTATTTTATTTTTATAATTGAAAGACGTGAACGATATGAACATGTCCTTGCGGGTGCTTAGGAAAAAAATTATAAGTATGTCAAGTTTAAGAAAAACTTGATTGTTGGAGGATTTTTTAGATGAACGAATTTGAAGATTTGCTAAATAGCGTTAGCCAAGTTGAGACTGGTGATGTTGTTAGTGCTGAAGTATTGACAGTTGATGCGACTCAAGCTAACGTTGCAATCTCTGGAACTGGTGTTGAAGGTGTCTTGACTCTTCGCGAATTGACAAACGATCGCGATGCAGATATCAATGACTTTGTTAAAGTAGGAGAAGTATTGGATGTTCTTGTACTTCGTCAAGTAGTTGGTAAAGATACTGATACAGTTACATACCTTGTATCTAAAAAACGCCTTGAAGCTCGCAAAGCATGGGACAAACTTGTTGGTCGCGAAGAAGAAGTTGTCACTGTTAAAGGAACTCGTGCCGTTAAAGGTGGACTTTCAGTAGAATTTGAAGGTGTTCGTGGATTTATCCCAGCTTCAATGTTGGATACTCGTTTCGTACGTAACACTGAGCGTTTTGTAGGTCAAGAATTTGATGCTAAAATCAAAGAAGTTGACGCTAAAGAAAACCGCTTCATCCTTTCACGTCGTGAAGTTGTTGAAGCAGCTACAGCAGCAGCTCGCGCTGAAGTATTCGGTAAATTGGCTGTTGGTGATGTTGTAACTGGTAAAGTTGCACGTATCACAAGTTTCGGTGCTTTCATCGACCTTGGTGGTGTTGACGGATTGGTTCACTTGACTGAATTGTCACATGAACGTAACGTATCACCAAAATCAGTTGTAACTGTTGGTGAAGAAATTGAAGTGAAAATCCTTGATCTTAACGAAGAAGAAGGACGCGTATCACTTTCACTTAAAGCAACAACACCTGGACCATGGGATGGCGTTGAGCAAAAATTGGCTAAAGGTGATGTAGTAGAAGGAACAGTTAAACGTTTGACTGACTTCGGTGCATTTGTTGAAGTATTGCCAGGTATCGATGGACTTGTTCACGTATCACAAATTTCACACAAACGTATTGAAAATCCAAAAGAAGCTCTTAAAGTTGGTCAAGAAGTTAAAGTTAAAGTTCTTGAAGTTAACGCAGATGCAGAGCGCGTATCACTTTCTATCAAAGCTCTTGAAGAGCGTCCAGCTCAAGAAGAAGGACAAAAAGAAGAAAAACGTGCTGCTCGTCCACGTCGTCCAAAACGTCAAGAAAAACGTGATTTCGAACTTCCAGAAACACAAACAGGATTCTCAATGGCTGACTTGTTCGGTGATATCGAACTTTAATCAAATTGAAAATTCACAAAATCCTTTGTTTTCTAAACAAGGGATTTTTCTTTTGTCTGTAAGTCTTTTTTGATATAATAGTTCTATGTTAGAATCAGAAAAACAATCACGTTATCAAATCTTAAATGAGGAGCTCTCTTTTTTATTGGAAGGCGAAACCAATGTTTTGGCTAATCTTTCCAACGCCAGTGCTCTTTTAAAATCACGCTTTCCTAATACCGTATTTGCAGGCTTTTATCTGTTCGATGGAAAGGAATTGATTTTAGGTCCTTTCCAAGGTGGTGTTTCCTGCATCCGTATTGCACTTGGAAAAGGTGTTTGTGGGGAGGCAGCTCACTTTCAGGAAACTGTTCTGGTTGGTGATGTAACAACTTATCCCAACTATATTTCTTGTGATAGTCGAGCTAAAAGTGAAATTGTTGTCCCAATGATAAAGAATGGTCAATTACTTGGAGTTCTGGATCTGGATTCTTCAGAGATTGATGATTATGATGCTATGGATCGAGATTATTTGGAACAATTTGTCGCTATTTTGCTTGAAAAGACAGAATGGGACTTTACAATGTTTGGGGAGAAAGCCTAATGTATCAAGCACTTTATCGAAAATATAGAAGTCAAAACTTCTCCCAGTTGGTTGGACAGGAAGTTGTGGCTAAGACTCTTAAACAAGCAGTGGAGCAAGAGAAAATAAGTCATGCCTATCTTTTTTCTGGTCCACGTGGAACGGGAAAAACCAGTGTGGCTAAGATTTTTGCCAAGGCTATGAACTGTCCAAATCAAGTGGGTGGTGAACCTTGTAATAACTGCTATATTTGTCAAGCGGTGACAGATGGTAGTTTAGAAGATGTCATTGAAATGGATGCTGCCTCTAATAACGGGGTGGATGAAATCCGTGAAATTCGTGATAAATCTACCTATGCGCCTAGCCTTGCTCGTTATAAGGTCTATATCATAGATGAGGTTCACATGCTGTCTACAGGAGCTTTTAATGCCCTCCTAAAGACGTTAGAAGAGCCAACACAGAATGTGGTCTTTATTTTGGCTACTACTGAATTGCACAAGATACCTGCGACTATTCTATCCCGTGTGCAACGTTTTGAATTTAAATCGATTAAGACACAGGATATTAAGGAACATATTCGCTATATCTTAGAAAAAGAAAATATCAGTTCTGAACCAGAGGCTGTGGAAATCATTGCCAGACGGGCTGAAGGTGGAATGCGAGACGCCTTGTCTATTTTGGATCAAGCCCTAAGTTTAACACAGGGAAATGAATTGACGACTGCCATTTCTGAAGAAATTACTGGCACTATTAGCCTATCAGCCTTGGATGATTATGTGGCTGCCTTGTCTCAACAGGATGTTCCAAAGGCCCTAGCATGCTTGAATCTTCTCTTTGACAATGGTAAGAGTATGACTCGTTTTGTGACCGACCTTTTGCACTATTTAAGAGACTTGTTAATTGTTCAAACAGGTGGAGAAAATACTCATCATAGTCCAGTCTTTGTAGAAAATTTGGCACTTCCTCAAGAAAATCTGTTTGAAATGATTCGCTTGGCGACAGTCAGTTTAGCAGATATTAAGTCTAGTTTGCAGCCCAAGATTTATGCTGAGATGATGACTATCCGTTTGGCAGAGATTAAGCCTGAACCAGCTCTTTCTGGGGCAGTTGAAAGTGAAATTTCTGCACTGAGACAGGAAATTGCCCGTCTCAAACAAGAACTCGCCAATGTGGGAACCGTAGCTAAGCCAACAAATCCAGCTCCTAGTCGTGCAACAGCAGGCAAAACAGTCTATCGTGTGGATCGCAATAAGGTTCAATCTATCCTACAAGAGGCTGTTGAAAATCCTGATTTAGCACGTCAAAATCTGATTCGCTTGCAGAATGCCTGGGGAGAGGTGATTGAAAGTCTTGGAGGTCCTGATAAAGCTCTGCTAGTTGGTTCTCAACCGGTTGCGGCCAATGAACACCATGCTATTCTTGCTTTTGAGTCTAACTTCAATGCTGGTCAAACCATGAAACGAGATAATCTCAACACCATGTTTGGCAACATCCTCAGTCAGGCAGCAGGTTTTTCACCTGAGATTTTAGCCATTTCCATGGAGGAATGGAAAGAAGTTCGCGCAGCCTTTTCAGTCAAAGCCAAATCTTCTCAAACTGAAAAAGAAGTAGAAGAAAGTCTGATTCCAGAAGGATTTGAATTTTTGGCTGATAAAGTGAAGGTAGAGGAAGACTAAAGAAAGATTTCATGATACAATAAGTTTATGAATAGACAACAATTTATTACCATCGCGCTGTTTACAGCTGCTGAGACCTATTTTTTCAATGAAGCCTGGATGACTGGTCGCTATATTATGGCAGCCTTTTGGGCCATTCTACTCTTTCGAAATTTTAGGTTAAGTTACGTGATGGGAAAAATTGTAGACACCATTGATCAGCACCTAAACCGCAAGGACTAGCTCCCAGCTTCTAGACAAAATCAAAGCCTTTTAGGCTTTTTTTTGTTATACTAGTAGAGTATATTTATGGACCTTTTCTTGTATTTTTTAGAGAAATGTAAGTGATTTCTCTAAGGATAAAGGAAGTAGCCCAGAAAAAGAAAGGAACTATCATGTCAGTATTAGAGATCAAAGATCTTCACGTTGAGATTGAAGGAAAAGAAATTTTAAAAGGGGTTAACCTGACCCTGAAAACAGGAGAAATCGCCGCTATCATGGGACCAAATGGTACTGGTAAATCGACTCTTTCTGCCGCTATCATGGGAAATCCAAACTATGAAGTTACCAAAGGTGAAGTCTTGTTTGATGGCGTAAACATCCTTGAGTTGGAAGTGGACGAGCGTGCGCGTATGGGACTTTTCCTTGCTATGCAATATCCATCAGAAATTCCTGGTATTACTAACGCTGAGTTTCTTCGTGCAGCCATGAATGCTGGTAAAGAAGACGATGAGAAGATTTCAGTTCGTGAGTTCATCACTAAATTGGATGAGAAGATGGAATTGCTCAACATGAAAGAAGAAATGGCTGAGCGTTACCTCAACGAAGGTTTCTCTGGTGGTGAGAAAAAACGTAATGAGATTCTTCAACTTTTGATGTTGGAACCAACTTTTGCCCTTTTGGATGAGATTGACTCTGGTCTTGATATTGATGCCCTTAAAGTTGTTTCTAAAGGTGTTAATGCCATGCGTGGTGAAGGCTTTGGTGCTATGATTATCACTCACTACCAACGTCTTTTGAACTACATCACACCTGACGTGGTACACGTGATGATGGAAGGTCGTGTGGTCCTTTCTGGTGGTCCAGAATTGGCTGCGCGTTTGGAACGTGAAGGATACGCAAAACTAGCTGAAGAACTTGGCTACGACTACAAGGAAGAATTGTAATTCCCTCGTATCTTTTAGGAGAAGTAAATGACTAAAGAAAATATTAAACTTTTTTCAGAAATGCACGCTGAACCAAGCTGGTTGGCTGACCTCCGTCAAAAAGCTTTTGATAAGATTGAGACTTTGGAATTACCAGTTATTGAGCGTGTCAAATTCCACCGTTGGAATCTGGGTGATGGAACGATTACAGAAAGTGAGCCATCAGCAAATGTTCCAGATTTCACAGCTCTAGATAATCACTTGAAGTTGGTACAAGTAGGAACTCAAACTGTTTTTGAGCAAACTCCAGTTGAGTTGGCTGAACAGGGTGTTGTCTTCACAGACTTCCATTCAGCTTTAGAAGAAATTCCAGAGCTGATCGAAGAATTCTTCATGGCATCTGTTAAGTATGACGATGACAAGTTGGCAGCCTACCATACAGCTTATTTCAACAGTGGTGCTGTTCTCTATATTCCTGATAATGTTGAGATTAAAGAACCAATCGAAGGAATTTTCTATCAAGACAGCGATAGCGATGTGCCGTTTAACAAGCATATTATGATTATCGCTGGTAAAAATTCTAAGATTAGTTATTTGGAGCGTTTAGAGTCACGTGGTGAAGGAAGTGCCAAAGCAACTGCCAATATCACAGTGGAAGTGATTGCACGTTCTGGTGCGCAAGTGAAGTTTGCGGCTATCGACCGTCTAGGTGAAAACGTCACTGCTTACATTAGCCGTCGTGGTAAATTAGGCAACAATGCAAGCATTGACTGGGCAATCGGTGTCATGAACGAAGGAAACGTCGTTGCTGACTTTGATAGCGACTTGATTGGAAATGGTAGCCATGCAGATCTCAAGGTTGTAGCTCTTTCAAGTGGCCGTCAGGTACAAGGGATTGATACTCGAGTAACTAACTATGGTTGCAACTCAATCGGAAATATCCTTCAACATGGGGTTATTCTTGAAAAAGCAACCTTGACCTTCAATGGTATTGGCCACATTATCAAGGGTGCCAAGGGAGCAGATGCGCAACAAGAGAGCCGTGTTCTTATGCTTTCAGACCAAGCGCGTTCAGATGCCAATCCAATTCTTTTGATTGACGAAAATGATGTTACTGCAGGTCACGCAGCTTCTATCGGTCAGGTAGATCCAGAAGATATGTATTACCTCATGAGCCGTGGCTTGGATAAGGCAACTGCAGAACGCTTGGTTGTTCGTGGTTTCCTTGGATCTGTTATCGTTGAGATTCCAGTCAAGGAAGTTCGTGATGAAATGATTGCAACTATCGAAGAAAAATTGTCAAAACGCTAAGGGGTAGCCTATGTTAGATGTAGAAGTGATTCGCAAGGATTTTCCAATTTTAGACCAGATTGTTAATGATGAACCATTGGTTTATTTGGACAACGCTGCTACGACACAAAAACCACTAGCAGTTCTGGAGATGATTAACCGCTACTATGAGAACGACAATGCCAATGTTCATCGTGGCGTTCATACCTTGGCAGAAAGAGCGACAGCTTCTTATGAAGCCGCTCGTGAAACCATTCGTAAGTTTATCAATGCCGGGTCTACAAAGGAAGTTCTCTTTACTAGAGGAACGACAACCAGTCTGAACTGGGTGGCGCGCTTTGCAGAGGAAGTCTTGACTGAGGGAGACCAGGTTTTGATTTCTGTCATGGAACATCATTCCAACATCATTCCTTGGCAGGAAGCCTGCCGTAAAACTGGGGCAGAGCTTGTCTATGTCTATCTCAAGAATGGAGCTCTGGATATGGCTGACTTGCAGGTCAAATTAACTGACAAGGTCAAGTTTGTTTCGTTAGCTCACGCCTCCAATGTTCTTGGTGTGGTTAACCCTATCAAAGAAATCACTCAAATGGCCCACCAAGTTGGGGCTATCATGGTGGTGGATGGTGCTCAGTCTACGCCCCATATGAAGATTGATGTACAGGATTTGGATGTGGACTTCTTTGCCTTTTCAGGTCACAAGATGGCGGGTCCAACTGGTATCGGTGTTCTTTACGGTAAAGAAAAGTATCTGGAACAAATGTCACCAGTAGAATTTGGCGGCGAAATGATTGATTTCGTCTATGAGCAATCTGCTAGTTGGAAGGAATTACCTTGGAAATTCGAGGCAGGAACTCCCAATATGGCAGGTGCAATTGGACTTGCTGCTGCAGTGGATTATCTTGAAAAGATTGGTATGGATGCCATTGAAGCCCATGAACAGGAACTGATTGCTTACGTCTTTCCAAAACTGCAGGCGATTGAAGGACTGACCATTTATGGTTCACAGGACTTGGCTCAACGTTCAGGTGTCATTGCCTTTAACCTAGGCGATCTCCATCCTCACGACCTTGCTACGGCTCTGGACTATGAAGGAGTAGCAGTTCGAGCAGGTCACCATTGTGCGCAACCTTTGCTCCAGTATTTGGATGTCCCAGCAACAGCTCGCGCAAGTTTTTATATTTACAATACCAAGGCAGATTGCGACAAGCTAGTCGATGCCTTACAAAAGACAAAGGAGTTTTTCAATGGCACTTTCTAAACTAGATAGCCTTTATATGGCAGTGGTAGCAGACCATTCGAAAAATCCACATCATCAAGGGAAGTTAGAAGACGCTGAACAAATCAGTCTCAATAATCCGACCTGTGGAGATGTCATCAATCTCTCTGTCAAGTTTGATGCAGAAGACCGCTTGGAGGATATCGCTTTTCTAAACTCAGGTTGCACCATCTCGACTGCCTCTGCAAGCATGATGACAGATGCCGTTTTAGGAAAAACCAAACAAGAAATATTAGAACTTGCGACCATTTTTTCTGAAATGGTTCAAGGGCAAAAAGATGAACGTCAAGACAAACTAGGCGATGCAGCTTTCTTGTCAGGTGTTGCCAAATTCCCTCAACGAATCAAGTGTGCAACCCTAGCTTGGAACGCCCTTAAGAAAACAATTGAAAATCAAGAAAACAAGTAAGGCAAGTTTCTTTTGTCTTATGAATCGGTAGAAATAAAGAATGAAAGAAAGGATATTATGGCTGAAGAAAGAGTAGAACCAAAACCAATTGACCTTGGTGAATATAAATTTGGTTTCCATGATGATGTAGAGCCTGTCCTATCGACAGGAAAAGGATTGAATGAAGATGTCATTCGTGAACTATCAGCTGCTAAGGGAGAACCAGAGTGGATGTTAGAATTCCGTTTGAAGTCTTATGAAACCTTCAAAAAAATGCCCATGCAAACTTGGGGAGCAGACTTGTCAGAGATTGATTTTGATGACTTGATCTACTACCAAAAACCATCTGATAAACCAGCTCGTTCATGGGATGAGGTTCCTGAAAAAATTAAAGAAACCTTTGAACGTATTGGTATACCAGAAGCTGAGCGTGCTTATCTAGCTGGTGCCTCTGCCCAGTACGAGTCAGAAGTGGTTTACCACAACATGAAGGAAGAGTTCCAGAAATTGGGGATTATCTTTACAGATACAGATTCTGCCCTCAAGGAATACCCAGACTTGTTTAAACAATACTTTGCTAAGTTGGTACCGCCGACTGATAACAAGTTGGCTGCCCTTAACTCAGCAGTATGGTCAGGTGGAACCTTTATCTACGTACCAAAAGGTGTTAAGGTAGATATTCCACTTCAAACTTACTTCCGTATCAACAACGAAAATACAGGTCAGTTTGAACGTACCTTGATTATCGTTGATGAGGGAGCAAGTGTCCATTATGTAGAAGGATGTACAGCGCCAACTTATTCAAGTAACAGCTTGCATGCTGCCATCGTAGAAATCTTTGCCTTGGACGGAGCTTATATGCGCTATACGACCATCCAAAACTGGTCTGATAACGTCTATAACTTGGTAACAAAGCGTGCTAAGGCTCAAAAGGATGCCACTGTTGAGTGGATTGATGGTAACTTGGGTGCCAAAACTACCATGAAATATCCATCAGTTTACCTTGATGGAGAAGGGGCGCGTGGCACCATGCTCTCTATCGCTTTTGCCAATGCTGGGCAACACCAGGATACTGGAGCTAAGATGATCCACAACGCTCCACATACAAGCTCGTCTATCGTGTCTAAATCCATCGCTAAAGGTGGAGGAAAGGTTGACTATCGTGGACAAGTAACCTTTAATAAAAACTCTAAGAAATCTGTCTCTCACATCGAGTGTGATACCATTATCATGGATGACTTGTCAGCATCAGATACTATTCCATTTAATGAAATTCACAACTCGCAAGTCGCTTTGGAACATGAAGCTAAGGTATCTAAGATTTCAGAAGAGCAACTCTATTACCTCATGAGCCGTGGATTGTCAGAATCTGAAGCAACTGAGATGATTGTTATGGGATTTGTAGAACCATTTACAAAAGAGCTTCCAATGGAATATGCTGTTGAGCTGAACCGCTTGATCAGCTATGAAATGGAAGGATCAGTTGGGTAAAATTTGTTTTTATACTCTTCGAAAATCTCTTCAAACCACGTCAGCTTTATCTACAACCTCAAAGCGGTGCTTTGAGCAACCTGCGGCTAGCTTCCTAGTTTGTTCTTTGATTTTTATTGAGTATTAGATTTACTCAAAATCAAGGATTTTGAAGATGAACTTGTAATAAAAAAATCGCGGTTTAAAATCGCGATTTTTTATAATTTTTCGTTGATGAAGCGGATAAACTGATTCCACCAAACTTTTAAGAAGAAGGCTTTTTCAACTTTCTTTTCTGCTAGCATTTCGAAACTAGGACGTTCTGTGGTGATGTAACCTTGACCAATCAAGTCCTTGTCTTTATAAGTCAAATGTCCAACCACAGTTCCGGCTTCAAGTGGTGCTGGTATTGCCTTAGAATCAGGTGTGAATTGAATAGTTTGGGACGATTGTCCCCCAACACGTTCAATAAGAGTGATATCATCTTTGGCAACGGCAGTGACCGCATCTTCTTTTCCATCTTGTACAGGAGCTTTACTATCTTGGTAGGCATCGCCTTTTTGAACGATTTTACGAAGCGTGAATGTAGAAGAGATATAATCCATTAGTGACGATGTAGCTGTGAAGCGAGCGTAAGGATTATTGTCTTGATGGTCTGCATTCAAAACAACTGTGATAACCCTCATCCCTTTTTCGACAGTAGTACCAACAAAAGATTCTCCAGCCTTGTCTGTTGTCCCTGTCTTAAGTCCATCAAAACCACCACGATGAGCAGGCATGCCTTCTAACATATAGTTGGTAGAAGTGATTGTCATTCCAGCAAAAGTAGAAGAAGGTTTTTTGGTGATTTCCAAGACTTGTGGGTATTTTTTGATGAGGTTGCGAGCAACGATAGCGACATCATATGCACTGAGTTTATTTTCCTCATCTTTTTTAGAGCCTGGGTAAATGTTATCCCCTAGAGTCTCATTGTTAAGGCCCGTTGTATTAACAACAGTGGCATCCTGAATTCCCCATTCCAAGAGTTTTGCACGCATCATATCGACGAAATCTTTTTCTGAGCCAGCAATTTTCTCAGCTAGGGCAATAGCTGCACTGTTAGCACTAGATACTAATGTTGCTTCAAGTAGTTGTTCGACGGTATAATTACGAGCCTCCATAGGAACATTACTTGCTTCAGAATTTGTCGTTAACTTATAAGGATAGTCAGAAATATCTACGGGAGTAGATAGTGAAATACTTCCGTTTTCCAAGGCTTCATAGACAAGATAAACCGTAATCAATTTTGTGATGGAAGCAATTTCGACAGGTTGAGTTGCATCTTTCTCATAGAGAATTTTACCAGTATTTGCCTCAACAGCAATTGCATGTTTAGCAGCAATATTAAAATCTTGAGCAGCAACAGTAGATGCTGAGCCAATTACGGATAGGCTTAATAGAGTTAAAATTATTTTTTTCATAGTAAGTTTATTCTAACATAAAGAAAAAAATATTCCCAGTTTCATGATATAAGAAAGAAGCTTTTTTGAAAGTATGGTAAAATAGATGAATGGAGGTACCTCATGTTTCGTAAGAATAAATTATTTTTTTGGACCAGTGAGATTTTACTATTAACCATTATCTTTTATTTATGGAGAGAGATGGGAGCGATTATTACACCTTTTGTAAGCGTTGCAAACACTATAATGATTCCCTTTCTTTTAGGTGGTTTTTTATATTATTTGACCAATCCTATTGTAAATTTTTTACAAAAGTATTTCAAAATTAACCGTATCATTGGTATTCTACTAACCTTGTGCGCCTTGGTTTGGGGGCTAGTTATTGGGGTCGTCTATCTCTTACCGATTTTGATTAATCAGCTGACAAGTTTGATTGCTACAAGTCAGACAATCTACAGTCGTCTGCAAGATTTGATTATCGATTTATCCACTTATCCAGCCTTTCAAAATTTAGATATTCAAGCGACTATTCAACAGTTAAATCTCTCTTATGTAGATATTCTACAGAATATCCTAAATAGTGTAACGAATAGTGTTGGAAGTGTCTTATCTGCGCTCTTTAGTACTGTTTTGATTATTATCATGACACCTGTATTTTTAATTTATTTTTTGTTAGATGGCCACAAATTCTTGCCGATGCTTGAGCGTACTGTTTTAAAGCGAGATAAGTTGCATATTACAGGTCTTTTAAAAAATTTGAATGCTACAATCGCTCGATATATTAGTGGAGTTGCCATTGATGCGATTATTATTGGTTGTTTGGCTTTTATCGGATATAGCGTAATCGGTTTGAAATACGCTTTGGTCTTCGCTATCTTTTCAGGATTAGCCAATCTCATTCCTTATGTAGGCCCAAGTATTGGTTTGATTCCGATGATTATCGCCAATGTCTTTACTGATCCCCATAGAATGTTGATTGCAGTTGTTTACATGCTGATTATTCAGCAAGTGGATGGAAATATCCTCTACCCTCGAATCGTTGGTGGAGTGATGAAAGTCCATCCAATTACGATTTTAGTATTACTTTTGTTATCAAGTAATATCTATGGTGTCATTGGTATGATTGTTGCAGTACCAACCTATTCTATCTTAAAAGAAATTTCTAAGTTTTTATCACGTTTGTATGAAAATCATAAAATAATGAAAGAACGAGAAAGAGAATTAGCTAAGTAAAAGTCAGGAATTCCTGATTTTTCTTTTTGTTTAGCTAAGTGATAGGAGTAGAAGTGTCGTTTAGATTAGCAGATTAAGAATAATTCACAAAAACTTTGTAAAACACTTGCAATTTAGCTGAAATTTGATAAAATAGTAAGGAAAGTTAGACTGTATTGCCTACTGTCTATCTATAAAATATATTTTATTGGAGGCTTTTACTCAAATGGCAAAAGAAAAATACGATCGTAGTAAACCACACGTTAACATTGGTACTATCGGACACGTTGACCACGGTAAAACTACCCTAACTGCAGCTATCACAACTGTTTTGGCACGTCGCTTGCCTTCATCAGTTAACCAACCTAAAGACTATGCGTCTATCGATGCTGCTCCAGAAGAACGCGAACGCGGTATCACTATCAACACTGCGCACGTTGAGTACGAAACTGAAAAACGTCACTACGCTCACATCGACGCTCCAGGACACGCGGACTACGTTAAAAACATGATCACTGGTGCCGCTCAAATGGACGGAGCTATCCTTGTAGTAGCTTCAACTGACGGACCAATGCCACAAACTCGTGAGCACATCCTTCTTTCACGTCAGGTTGGTGTTAAACACCTTATCGTCTTCATGAACAAAGTTGACTTGGTTGACGACGAAGAATTGCTTGAATTGGTTGAAATGGAAATCCGTGACCTATTGTCAGAATACGACTTCCCAGGTGACGATCTTCCAGTTATCCAAGGTTCAGCTCTTAAAGCTCTTGAAGGTGACTCTAAGTACGAAGACATCGTCATGGAATTGATGAACACTGTTGATGAGTACATCCCAGAACCAGAACGTGACACTGACAAACCATTGCTTCTTCCAGTCGAAGACGTATTCTCAATCACTGGACGTGGTACAGTTGCTTCAGGACGTATCGACCGTGGTATCGTTAAAGTCAACGACGAAATCGAAATCGTTGGTATCAAAGAAGAAACTCAAAAAGCAGTTGTTACTGGTGTTGAAATGTTCCGTAAACAACTTGACGAAGGTCTTGCCGGAGATAACGTAGGTGTCCTTCTTCGTGGTGTTCAACGTGACGAAATCGAACGTGGACAAGTTATCGCTAAACCAGGTTCAATCAACCCACACACTAAATTCAAAGGTGAAGTTTACATCCTTACTAAAGAAGAAGGTGGACGTCACACTCCATTCTTCAACAACTACCGTCCACAATTCTACTTCCGTACTACTGACGTTACAGGTTCAATCGAACTTCCAGCAGGTACTGAAATGGTAATGCCTGGTGATAACGTGACTATCGACGTTGAGTTGATCCACCCAATCGCCGTAGAACAAGGTACTACATTCTCTATCCGTGAGGGTGGACGTACTGTTGGTTCAGGTATGGTTACAGAAATCGAAGCTTAATTCGATTTAGTTCCCAGAAGAACAATTATTTAAGTCAGACACTAAAAGAATCTTGCTTTGCAAGGTTCTTTTTTTAAAAAAATAAAAAGATAGACCTGATAAAGTCCAGATCCATCTAATAAGTTATTTTCAAGTGACTAGTTCGCTCCAAACACTAACATTCGATATAGTAGAGGTTTCACCAGCTGGAACCCATTTGTTAGTTCCTAAGTATCTAACTTCTAGTTTACGAACATTTACTATGTAAGATGCTTTTAGCCTGATGTAACCATAAGTGTAGGGTGGTACGTTATGGGATACTGAGTGATTTAAACTAAGTCAAAATCCAGACTCAGGAGCAGAAAAGCTAACAGCTGCACTTAAAGTTAGGGTAGCTCCAGCTTTTCCACCATAAGCAGTTGAACTTAGAGATCCTGATGTAGCGCTGCTCTTATAAGAGTGAGAGGAGCTAGTTCTATAGTCTGCAACACCAGTTGCATTAGAACGAGTCTGATACGTAGATTTAGACTCTAAATAGGCGTCTCTAAGTTCAGTCGTATAAAATGACAATAACTCTCCTGTGTTGATATCTTTTACAACACGATTAGATACAATTTCATAATTTGTGCAAGGATAGACATCAGCAAAAACCGTAGATGTTGTGATTAAGAAAAATAGATTTGATAGAACAGAGAAAAACAATAATTTCAATTTAATCATAAAAAAATGTCTATTCTTCATGATCAAAAGATTATTTTTTCAATCCTTTGAAAGTCATAATGCAACCCGAAAGGATACTGAGAGTTCCTATAGGTCTCCAATATAGCTGCCAAAAGAATAAATTTATTCTTCCTTTCAGTGTCTCATCGGGTCCAGCATAATAGGGGTTGATGTGAAATAATAAAAAACCAAAACATAAAACTATGATTCCGGTTAAGAATAAAATGTCCTTATTTACTTTCCTCATAAAATCTCCTTTTATTTAATTTTAAGCGTTTTCTATTATTAGTATACGTTAAAAAAATAAAAAAACAAGTCTATTTATTTATTAATTTATATGGTATAATAAAATAGTTGGAGAGTTTTTTTACTACGAATCTTATGTAGTTTTACAAAAAAGAGGCTAGATAAAAACTCAATTTTAGGAGAAAATGAAGTAAAATTTCCCACAATAAAACGCATAATATCAAGGTTCAATACCTGATATTATGCGTTTTTGATTTTAAAGACTTTTTGCCCAGCCTCAATGAGGGCTTTATTTTACATAGAGTTCTTGATTTTTTAGGACAATTTCTCGTACACTTGCAAACTTCTTAAGTTTTTTGATTTCTTCTGGATGAGTGACGAGAGTGATAACGTAACCTTCCTTGCCCATACGACCAGTACGGCCAGCACGGTGAGTGTAGGTTTCGCTATCTCTAGGAACATCAAAGTTTACGACACATTCGAGGCTATCGATATCAATTCCACGAGCCAGAAGGTCTGTTGCGAGAAGTAGGGTTAGTTGCTTGTCTTTAAACTTTTCTAAGATGACTTTTCTGAACTTGACATTGACATCACTAGCGAGGGAAACAGCCAAGATATCCCGATACTGTAGTTTTTCTTCTGCACTTCCAAGGTCTGATAGGCTGTTAAAAAAGACAAGACCTCGGAAATCCTCTACATGAGCCAGTTTTCGTAGCATATCCACTCGGTGACGTTGATCTACCTGCATGTAGAAGTGCTGGATGTTGTCCAATTTTTGGTCAGAAAGATCAATGGTACGTGTGTTAGGCGCAATCTTTTCTTGGTCAAACTTGGTCGTCGCACTCATGTAGACGAGTTGGTGGTCACGCGGTGCGTAGTGAGTGATTTTCTCGACAAAGTGAATCTGAGAATCATCGAGCAATTGGTCAAATTCATCCAGGATGATGGTTTCCACATTCATCATCTTGATTTTTTTCAATTTAATTAGTTCAAAGATACGGCCAGGGGTTCCAATCAGAATTTCTGGTCCTTTTTTTAGGCGTTCAATCTGGCGTTTCTGACTCGAACCTGATAAGAAGAGTTGGGCAGTTAAGCCGATAGCTTCTGACCACGTTTTACATACGTCAAAAATCTGTCCAGCAAGCTCAGTATTTGGTGCTAGAATCAAGAGTTGCTGCGCTTTTTTCTTTTGTAGTCTGAGAAGACTTGGTAGAAGGTAAGCTAGGGTCTTACCAGTTCCTGTTGGGCTCACTCCTAGGAGGTTTTCTCCAGCAAGAAGGGGCTCAAATAGTTGAGTTTGAATGGGGGTGAATTCTTGGAAACCGAGTTGGTCACTCAGTTCTTGCCATTCAGTCGGTAGTTTGGTTTTCATTTTTCTGCCTCAAATCTAATGCCAGCAGTCTGGCGCATGGTATATAGTAGCTCATGAACTGAACTTGCATCTTCCAGCCAAGTTTGGTAGAGATTCAGATCTGGTTGCTGGATCATGTGTGCAAATGCAGCGACTTCCTCAGTCATCGTATGAGGAGCCTGTTGGATAGGGAGTTGGATTTGATTGCCTTGGTGGTCGGTAAAAATAGCCGAGCTAACATGTTCGATGGTGTTGAGAGTCAAGGTACCATCTGTCGTATAAATCTCGCAAGGGAGATTGGAAGTGATGTTTTTCCCAGCCTTGATATGAACTTGAAAGTCAGGGTAGAAGAGGATTCCGTCTCCATTTAGGTCAATGCTATTGTCAAGCTGTTGAGCCCGATAGGTTGCATCCTTAGCTTTTCCAAAGAGGCGAACGGCAGCGTAGAGAGGATAAATCCCTAAATCCATAAGAGCTCCGCCAGCAAAACGATCTGAGAAGACATTTGGTGTTTCCCCAGCCAATAAGTTAGGCATTTTGGAAGAATACTTGGCATAGTTGAAATCTGCTCCCAAAATTTGTTTGTCAGCTAAAAAGTTTTTGATGATAGTGAAAGCTTTTTCATGGTAATTGCGAGCTGCTTCGAATATAAAACAGTGATTTTTCTCAGCTGTATGTCTCAAATCTAGCCATTCTAGTGGCTGAGTGACAGCTGGCTTTTCAAGAATGACGTGTTTGCCAGCAGACAAGGCAGCTTTTGCATGAGCAAAATGCAAGGAATTTGGACTGGCAATATAGACCACATCAAAGGAGCTCTTGAAGAAGTCCTCTACTTGATCAAAGAGTTGGATATCCTGATAGCGAGAAGCAAAGGTTGCTGCAGTTTCTAGTTTTCTAGAATAGACTGCGACCAGCTTGTATTCTCCACTGGTATGGGCTGCTTCTATGAAGTGGTGGCTGATAGCTCCTGTTCCGATGACACCTAATTTAAGCATAGTTACTCCTTTTCCGATTTCAAATCCTTCTTTCATTATAACATAGATAGACAGGACTATCCAACAGAGGGGAAAAAATTTCAAATAAGCTACTAGGTCTTTTCCAAAGAAAGTGGTACAATAATGAGATGAGTAAATGAAATGGGAGGGAAAATGAGGTTATTACCCATAAGAAAAATATCACGTCAGTCTAAGAGGCTAGCGCTTTTTTTGACTTTTTGTGCAGGATATGTAGACGCCTATACTTTTATTGTGCGAGGGAATACTCTTGTAGCTGGACAAACTGGGAATGTCGTCTTTCTTTCAGTAGAATTAATTCAAAATAATGTTTCAGATGTTAGGGACAAGGTTCTCACCTTGCTAGCTTTTATGATGGGGGTCTTTTTATTAACTATTTATAAGGAAAAATTGAGAATTGTGAAAAAGCCAATTTTGTCATTGCTTCCTTTAGCAATCTTATCAATCATTATTGGTTTTGTGCCGCAGACTGTAGATAATATCTATCTAGTACCGCCCTTGGCCTTCTGTATGGGATTGGTGACAACTGCTTTTGGAGAAGTATCGGGTATTGCCTATAATAACGCTTTTATGACAGGGAATATCAAACGGACCATGCTGGCTTTTGGAGATTATTTCCGAACCAAGCACACTCCTTTTTTACGTGAAGGGATTATCTTTGTAAGCTTGCTTAGTAGTTTTGTCCTTGGCGTTGTCTTTTCAGCCTATTTGACGATTTTCTATCATGAAAAGACCATTCTTGGTGTTCCTATTATGATGAGTATTTTTTACCTCAGCATGCTTTTTGCCAAGTGGCGGAAAAAAGTAAAAGAAAAAGCTTCATTTTAGGTGTTATTACTTGTAAGAAAATAGGAGATATGCTATACTTGAAGAGTTGACTATGCACGATCCTGTGCAACCGCACGAACATCGTTGCTTGATTATTCAAGTTTAAGTGGTTCGTCCCACGATGCTAGGCGAGTCTTCACAAAAAATTCGGGGAAACCCATAAAAATCATAGGAGGTGCATAATGAGCACATACGCAATTATCAAAACTGGCGGA
>CAUQXM010000012.1:0-36212 GCA_963522215.1 uncultured Streptococcus sp.
TCCACTTCTTGCGCGATAGCTGTTGGTGTGTATTCATCTTTTTGTGGCGTTACTTCGACTGTTACTGTCACTTCTTCCGTACTCTTATCTGGGTAAGTGATTAATACTTTTCCTGTCTTACTTCCTGGTTTACTTGTATCTGGTTGTTCTGACCAGCTATATTTTGTTCCTTTTGGTAAGTCATTTGTATTAATACTTTTCTCTGGATCTGGTACTTCGTTATGTCTTACTTTTTGGTTCGGTTGTTTTGCCGTTGGGTTAAACGTTTCTTTTTGTTCTTTGACCCTTACTGGTACTTCGACTTCATCTTCCGTTCCATCTGGATAATGCACTAACGCTACTCCTGGATGACTTCCTGGTGTACTTACATCTGGCGTTGTCTTCCATGTAACAGTTGTTCCATCTGGTAAGCCTGTTTTGTTTACACTTGTTTCTGGATCTGGCACATGACCATTGTCCACTTCTTGCGCGATAGCTGTTGGTGTGTATTCATCTTTTTGTGCACGAACATTTACAGTTACATTCACGGTATCTTTTGAGTCATCAGGATATGTTACAGTTACGCTACCTGCTTTATCTCCAGGTCCTGTTGTTGTACTTGGAGTTGTTGCCCATGTATAGGTTGTTCCTGCTGGTAATCCATTTTTATTAACACTTGTTCCTGCATCTGGTTTTACATCATAACTCACCGTTTGTTTTTGCACATTAGGAGTTGCAGTATATTTCGTTGTCATTGATTTGACGGTAATCGTAAATTGTCTTTGACTAGGATTGTCTGCATTATCTGTTACTTGAATAGTTGCAGTATAAGTTTTACTATCTTGTCCAACAGGTAATTTTGTTACTTCTTGAACTCCATTTTTAAATTTAATTGTCTTAGTCGCATTGTCATATACTAAGAAATCTGGTAAGCCCGTTACCGTTGTTGATTTAACACCAGTTCCTCCTGTATTATCAGTAGCTGCAACTTTTATAGAAGGTAATGTTCTATCCAATGCAATTAAATCCCAATTTTGTCTATCACTTGGTGTTGTGATCGTTGGAGCTGTTATGTCTTTTACTTCTAAAGGTATGTCAACTGGATCTGTCGTATTATCTAAATAAGTAACAGTCGCTTTAATCGTTTGAGTTCCTGCATTTGCTGTACTAATCGTTCCAGCAGTAACGGATTTCACCTTACTATTACCGTTATTACTAATAGCAACTGCTGCTTTTAAGTCATTATTTGTAACCGGAACATTTTGATTTCTAACGATTTTATTTCCTGTAGGAGCATATTCATCACTCAACTTACGAACACTTACAGTTACATTCACAGTATCTTTTGAAGTATCAGGATAAGTGACTTCTACTACCCCTGATTTATTACCAGGGCTTGATGTATCTGGTTTTGTTTTCCAAGCATAGGTTGTCCCTGATGGTAACCCTGTTTTATTGATACTTGCTTCTGCGCTTGGTTCATCTTTATAGCTAACTGTTTGTGTTTGAGAATTTGGAGTTGCTGTATATTTGAAAGTTTGTGGTTTCCATACAAAACGAATACGTCCTGGTGCTCCATTATCATTCGCATGACCTACATGTTCATAGTTCGTATTTCCAGCGGGATCTTCGGTGTATAAATAACGCGTGATTGATTTTTCACCGGCAAATGGTTGATTATTAATATTCCCACTCACCGTAATTGTTGCTGGTTGTGCATCTGAACCTGTTGTTTCTGACTTAATTTTAGTGGCTGTTAAATATAAACCTTCTGGGCTTCCTCCACCTAAATAACTAGAATCTTCTTGTCCTAGTCCTTGTCTATTGTCTGCTGGAAAAGCCAAATAAACTTTTGAAACTTTTCCATTATTATCTTTTGCTTTTAATGTAATATTATTGTTCTCATGTGAATATAAATAAATTTCTTGATTACCAGGATTATCATAAGGAATTTCAACTGTTGGTCTAATATTATCAACAATCTCAACTGGAATATCCACTGTTTTCATCGTCGTATTTCCACGAAGAATTTCGATTTGTTTATGATGAACCGTTGGTCTTGAAGTATCTACAGTAGAACCACCTTTCCAACGAATCGTTAGATCAGTCGCTGGTGCAGTTCCATTTGAAAGTGTAATATAACTTCTAGCATCACCAAGTTCGCCACTTTGATGTTGATTAATACGTTTATCTTGTTTTCCTACAAAATCTAGCACTGTATACGGTGTCGATACATCTTTAACGGTTTTATTTTGATAAGTTACCGTAACAACAGCATTTCGTGTTCCCGGCTGTTGTAGATTAAACGGTGTTTTCCATGTTACATCAACAGTTGATGGAAGTTCATGTCCTGTTTTTGACTTCACAAAATTTCTAGGATTTTTGTAGAAATCTTGTGGGTCTCCGTATAATGCCGTAATATTTTGATGTTTTGCTATAGCATCATTCTGTGCATTTGTTTGAATTGTTTTAGGTGCAAATCCGTCTTTAAAATGGATAGTCATTGTTTCACCATCAGCTGAAACTTCGGCATGATCATAGTCTACATGCACTGGTCTATTGACTACGCCAGGGTGTGCAGCCTCAAACTTTTTAATTAAATCCTTTTTTTCGGGTTCCGTTAAATGGCGGACATCATCTACATAAGTTGGTGTTGCCAAATCATTAACCGTATTACGCTCACTTTGTGCTTTCACATGAAATGTATAAGTAATACTATTTTCTGGGTTCCTTCTTCCTGCCGCAATAGTTACTCTATAATCACCAGGCTCTACAGCTTCTCCCGTTTTATCATAACGTCCAAGCCACCCTCTTATTACCGCTTTAACTTCAGGATTATTAACGTTCCATAGACCACTTGTGATATCCTGAAAGTCTTCTTTTCCAGTACGAGGATTTATGTAAGCAACTCTCAGTGTTATACCTTTAAGCTTATCTAAACCACTAATAACACCTACACTTTTTAAGTAATACGGTGTTTTATCTTCCTTACCTCTATTTTCTCCATATTCATATCTATATAAAGGTTCTCCTGGACCTCTTTGACCTAACACTCTCATAAATGAGTATATTTCATCAGAATTATAATATGTCAAGTCTGTTCTTGCTTCAGTAACTAAACCAGCTTCTCCTCTTCCATGCTGATTTTGCGTAGGTAAAAAGTATACCGCTCTAAACCCACTTTCATCCTTACCATTAATCGGTTTTCTATTTCTTGGATCACGTTTACCAGAATGAGCTCTTGTCATTCGATTTGCTACTTTATTTCGAAGACGTGTGACTTCTTTTAGGAGCGACTCTACCTCGTCCTCCCTGTTACTATCTTCAGAAAGTTTTTCAGCTGTTTTAACTAATTCTTTCTCAGTATCGCTGAACTCATAATTTATTTGATTAGCTAAACTATGAATTTCATTTACAGTTTCTGTTACTTTTGTTATTTTTTCTTTGCTTAAATCTGATTTCTCTTCTTTTTGAGGCTCAGCTTTTTCTCTAGACTCTGAGGCTTTTTCTTTTTCAGGTTTATCCTCTAATTTTTCAAAAGATTCTTTAAGAGCTTTCTCTTCTTTATCTACCTCTTCTTGACTTACTGTCGGACTTTCCATCAGTTGTTGTGCGCGCGACAAAGAAAGATTCAATTTCTCTACTGAATCTATAGTTTTTTTGCTTAAGTCTATATTCTTAATTTTTTCTATTAATTCGATTAAAGATTGTTTATTAACCTCTGTTTTAGCTACATCCTCTTTTTTATCGAGCTCATCAGATTTTTTTGATAATGGAGAAGTGACTCCCAAATTAATCTCATTATCTTCCTGCTTAATTACTTCCTCTTTAGGTGTTTTACCTTTATCCCTATCATCTCCATCTTCTGCCGAGTTCATTGATGTAACAACTGAAGATGCCACTTCATCTGCTCTGACAACTTGTGTTTGTTGCAATCCTATTGCACCAGTTGCTAAAAAAAGAGTACAGCCAAAAAGAAAATGCTTCCCTTTTTTTACCATTCTCCAATTCTTTTGATTTATTCCTTTACGATTAAATAACATAATAGAAACTCCTTAATAAAGCATTAATTAATACAGTTTATTATATCAAATTATTCAAAATTACTCTACCCTTTTCTTCCATATTTTATTTTAATGGATTGAATCTAGAGTGGTAAACTGCAACTTCTAAAATATTGCTAGAAATTTATTTGAATTTCCCAATCAGTTTATTCATATTTTACTTCATTCCACTATAATTCTGTAGAGTATCTAGTATTGATACCAAAGCAGAGTCACAAAGTATTAATTAAATATATTTTTAAGTATAACTTAACATTACTCAAACCCACTATGAATACATTAAATTTATAAAATGTAAACTAGGTCCCCACTCCCAAATCTCTCCTCTAAAGAAACACCTTTTTACGTATACCGCTTAGCATAATTCTTGAAAAATTCTATACTATTTATCTATTTAATACTTTATGAAATATTCAGAACCTAGATTGTCAAATTAAGTTAGATTTTTCATGTAACTCAGAAAAACTTGGTATGGTATTTGATAATTCAAAGACTTTTTAGGAATTCTATTTCTTTTATCAGTTTAGCTGATAAATAATTTTGAGAAATATTAGTAAAATCCATTTGTTTCGGTAGTCTATTTCGTCTTAATAAGCCATTAGAATGTTCATTGAGACCTCGTTGACTAGGACATCCTAGATACGCAATGAAAATATCAATGTCATGTGCTAAGACAAGTGTCACAACGTTATTCAGAATATAGCCTGATAGAGTGACCAACAGATGTACTTTGAATCCTCAGAACCAACGGTACTTAGAGGAATTGTATCCAATGTCGCCTAGTTCATGGAAAATACATGCTCAATGATTACGAATAGGTTGACAAAGTGATAATGGAAAACTATCGATGATGACAATACTATTTTGAGAAAGTTGAGTATTCATGGCTTGCCGAATGATTTAAACTAACCAAATCAGCTGTCTTAACCGTCGATTAAATCGACTTCTTTCAGGGAGACACCCACAGGGAAAGAGTTGGCATATCCGATAGAAATGACGTTGTGATTTAATGCCTAGTTCAGTCTGTAAAATAAGCAAAACTAATAGAGACTGATCTGAAACCTTAGACAAGCTGATATTGTTACGATGTTTGTAAGATTCGGGACATTGTTCACTATATAGCTGAAGACAAATTTTGATAATTATTTCAAAGTCCATTGCAAGTGATGAGATTTACCTGTATATTGTAAGTCGCTCATTGGGGCTAACCTCCTGTTTGTTTCAACACTTACAGTGTAGTCCTTTTGAGCTTTTTATTGTATTTTGAAAATAAATAGCACCACGAGTACAATTTATTAAAATCAATTATTGACTTGTTGTTATGGCATTCAAATTAACAACTCGGGGTTTGGGGATTCCCCAAAATTCAAATAAGCCCAAAAGTTAGATTTTTTCTGTCTAACTTTTAGGGTGCAGTTCAATTTAACCGCGTTTCCTTATTTTAAAATCCTCATATGTCTTTCTTTTTTATGAGTAGCATCGTAGTATTCCAGCATCGCATGATACAAACGAGCCTTCGTTTTATCTTGTTGTTTAATTCCATGAAGAAATAATTCTGCTCGCTTTAATTTCAGTATGTATTCGCATATCTGATCAAAATCCTTGTCCATATTACTTTTGAAAATAAACATCTTTTTCCTCCATCACATCAACTATTTTTTGCATCAAAATAGACATATCCATTTTATTCTCATAGCTTATTCTCCCAACTACAGTTGCAAGACGGGCTATAGAATTGATATTCTTTCCGACTTGTTCCAACTCTTCTGTTAAAGGAACTAAACTTTCAGAGGTTATCAGAAGGTTATCACAAAGCTATTCGAGCTTAAAAATCGACAAAAAAGAGTTTGGGACAAAAAGATTTTTATTTCAGGAATTCTTTATTATAAATTTTAAAAATCGATAGATTAGACAAAAAAAGCGAACAAGACAAAATTCTGAGTGTCAGATACCTCGTTTTGTTCGCTTTTTATATTTAAGGTTAGACTTTTGTCCCAGACTCTTTGAAACATTGATATAATCGTATTGATTAACGTTTTGAGGCAACTGACCTCGTCAGGTTGCAGTCACATTTATAAGCGACTAAAGTCGCAACAACTGTGTCAATTACACCAATTTAGCAAGAAAGTACAAAAAAGAACACCCCGAAAGGTGCTCTTTGTAAGTATAGTAATTCTTTCGAATTAACGTTTACTAAATTGTGATGCTTTACGAGCTTTCTTAAGACCTGGTTTCTTACGTTCAACTTTACGTGAGTCACGTGTAAGAAGTCCTGCGCGTTTCAATGAATCGCGGAAGTCTGGGTCTACTTGAAGAAGGGCACGAGCGATACCGTGACGGATAGCTCCTGATTGACCAGCGTATCCACCACCTACAACGTTAACGAAAACGTCGTATGAACCTACAGTTGAAGTAACTGCGAACGGTTGGTTGATGACAAGACGAAGGTCAGCGTGTGGGATGTACTCTTCAACATCTTTTTTGTTAACAGTGATTTTACCAGTTCCTGGAACAAGGCGAACGCGTGCAACAGCGTTTTTACGACGTCCAGTACCTGCATATTGTGCTTGTGACATACTTTATTGTTCCTTTCCTTAGATAAGTCCTGAAATATCAAGAACTTCTGGTTGTTGTGCAGCGTGAGTGTGCTCAGCTCCAACAAATACTTTCAACTTCATACCTTGAGCGCGTCCAAGAGTATTGTGTGGAAGCATACCTTTAACTGATTTCTCGATCAAACGTACTGCATTTTTAGAACGAAGTTCACCAGCAGAGATTTGTTTCAATCCACCTGGGTGGTTTGAGTGAGTGTAGTAGATTTTATCAGTTGCTTTTTTACCAGTCAATTTAACTTTTTCAGCATTGATAACGATTACAAAGTCACCTGTATCAGTGTGTGGTGTAAATGTTGGTTTGTTTTTTCCGCGAAGTACGCTAGCAACTACTGCAGAAAGACGTCCAAGTGGTACATCAGTTGCGTCAACTACGTACCATTTACGTTCAACTTGGCCTGGTTTAGCCATAAATGTTGTTTTGTTCATGATTTCTCCTATATATAGTTCGATTTTTGTTTACGGTGATGGGTGTTCCTTCCCATCGAAAAGTATTTGGAAGGTTCCGGGGCCTTTCAAATGGGGTAAACAATACCGCCTACTATAATACCAAATTTCACCCCTAAAAGTCAATAGATATGAAAAATATTTTTCTGAATTCCACTCTTTTTATCTCTAAAAAACCTCGCTTTCGCGAGGCTCTTCTATTTATAAGATAAGGCACGTTTAAAGGTTTTCCAAGGACCTAAATCATCTGTTTGCAGAACGAGACTAGCATACATACGTCCGATAAAGACTGTTGCCGTTACTGCAAAAGCAATCGTAATAGCAAGCGAAATCCAAGCTTCTAACCCATTTGCATAACCATTAATAGCTCTAAACGGCATGAAGAAAGTCGAAATAAAGGGAATATATGAACCAATCTTCAAGATGAGATTGTCACCAGCTGCACCTAGAGCTGTAACTCCAAAAAAACCACCTATAATCAAAATCATCAAAGGCGACAAGGCTTTTCCTGAGTCCTCAGGACGAGAAACCATAGAACCTAGGAAGGCTGCTAAAACAACGTACATAAAGAGGCTAACCAAGACAAACAATAAGGTGTTGAGCGAGAAAGCCTCTCCTATATGGTTTAAAATACCAGATTGTGCCAAGATTGGTAGGTCTTTAAAGAGAAGAATGGCAGCAAGTCCACCCACGACGTAAATGCCAATATGGGTCAAAATCACAAGAAGCAGAGCCAGCATGCGAGCGTAGAAATAATGACTAGCTCGGATACTAGAGAAGACCACCTCCATAATTTTGGTTCCTTTCTCGCTAGCCACTTCCTGAGCAGTGACACTAGCATAGGTAATCAAAATCATATAAAGGAAGAAACCAAGCCCTGCGGCCGCAATGGTTTGAACAATTTTTTTGTTTTCCTTGGATTCATCAATCTTCTCCGTAAAGTCAACGGTTTGACTCAGGCGCTTTTCCTGCTCTTGGGACAAATTAGCAGCCGAGCGATTGAGTTGAGCTTGAAGCTCATTGAGTTTATTGGTTACTGCTAGCTTGATGCCTGTTTCAAGAGAGGTTTCACCATGATAGACGGCCTTGAAGACGCTGTCCTCTTGATCAATCGTTAGATAACCCTTGATTTTTTCATCCTTGATAGCAGCTTGGGCACTGGCTTCATCCTGATAATCAAAGTTGATACCATTGGTACTCTTGAGCCCATCTTCCACAGATGGCACAGTTGTTACTACTGCTATCTTACTATTCTTGGCCATAGAAGACCCTTGGAGATAGCCGATTCCTACAGATAAGGCTAAAAAGAGGAACGGCGAAATCACCATAAAGAAGAAACTCCACGATTTGACATGTCGAAGATAGGTTTCCTTCATTACAACCCACATATTTCTCATACTTCCACCCCTGATTCTAGTTTAAAGATTTCATCGATTGTTGGAGCTTGTTGGTCAAAGGTCGCAATATATTGACCTTGAGTGAAGATTGGGAAGAGTTCCCTTCCAGCGCTCTCGTCATCGAGGATCAATTTCCAACTACCTTGCTTGGTCAAGCTCACCTGTTTGACATGAGGAAGGTTTTCCAATTCTTCCTTGCTTCGTTCACTTGAAACAAAAAGACGCGTTTTCCCGTATTGATTTCGGACATCCTGAACTGGTCCATGCAAGACCACACGGCCATCTCGAATCATGAGAATATCGTCACAAAGCTCCTCTACGTTGGTCATGACATGGTCAGAAAAGATAATGGTTGCCCCACGTTCTTTTTCTTGAAAAATGACTTGCTTGAGCAATTCTGTATTGACTGGGTCCAATCCACTGAAAGGCTCATCCAAGATAATCAAGTCTGGTTCATGAATCAGAGTAATAATGAGCTGAATCTTCTGCTGATTTCCTTTTGACAGACTCTTAATTTTATCTGTCAGCTTCCCTTTCACTTCCAACCTCTTCATCCATTGAGGGAGTTTTTCCTTGATTTCCTTAGCATCCATGCCTTTTAGAGTCGCCAAGTAACGAACTTGTTCAAGGACTGTCAATTTAGGCATGAGACTACGTTCTTCAGGCAGATAGCCAATCCGAGCATAGGTCTCTTGACGAATATCCTGACCATCTAGACTGATTTCTCCTTGATATTCTAAAAACTTCAAAATACTGTGGAAAATTGTTGTCTTCCCAGCACCGTTTTTCCCGACTAATCCCAAAATACGACCTGGTCGCGCTTGAAAGTCAATGCCAAACAAAACTTGCTTGGGTCCAAAACTTTTCTCTAGACTTCTTACTTCTAGCATCTTTCACCTCCGAAATGTCTTGCACTCATTATACTCCTTTTTGATAGCCTTTACAATGCTTTCTGTCCATTTTTATAAGACTATTGCTGTGTAAAATATGGCCTGGAGCGTTTTTAGTGATAAATCCATTATACACTGGTAAACTCCAATTTATCTTCTCTGTTCCTCAACTGTCCATTTTTGATCCTGAATTGTTATTTGAAAAGCAAAAATCCACCCCGAAGGATGGATTGATACTTTAACGCACTTCTGCATTGACTTTTTCTTCGAGAGACGCTTGGATTTTTTCCATATAGCGTGCGACTTCTTCGTCCGTTAAGCTATCTT
The DNA here is from genome assembly GCA_963522215.1 of uncultured Streptococcus sp. GTDB lineage: Bacteria > Bacillota > Bacilli > Lactobacillales > Streptococcaceae > Streptococcus. Next base: position 9,717 of record CAUQXM010000012.1, read on the forward strand.
CTGGATTTTGGAAGGTCAAGCTATAAGCCATTGACTTCATACCAAGTCCCAATTTTTCGCCTGAGAAGACGTCAAAGAGTTTGATATCTGTCAAACGTTTCACGCCTGCAGCTTGGATAGCATCTACAACTTCTTGGTGAGTCACTTCTGCCTTGAGGAGAAGGGCAACGTCACGGCTGACTGCTGGGAATTTAGTGATTTCCACAAATGGAGCAGCTGGTTGAAGGGCAGCTTCGATGGCTGAAAGGTTGAGCTCAGCTACATACGTTTCTGGAATATCGTAAGCCTTAGCAGTGACTGGATGCACTTGACCAAGGAAACCAAGAACTTGGTCACCGAGTGAAATCATAGCTGTACGACCTGGGTGGAGGCTTGCAATCTCAGCCGTAGCTGTATAGGTCACTGCAAGTCCCAAGCGAGTAAAGAGCGCTTCTAGGATTCCCTTAGCATAGAAGAAATCAACTGGAACTACTGCCGTTTGGAAATCTTTTTCAGCAACCAAGCCTGTCAAGGCAAAGGCAAAGCTGTTGATTTCATTTGGAAGTTCTTCTTTTGGATTGCCTGTTTGTTCAAAGACTTTTCCAATCTCGTAAAGGGCCAAGTTTTTATTCTTACGTGCCACGTTGTAAGCAACGGTATCAAGGATACCAGAAATCATATTTTGACGGAGGACAGAACGATCCACAGTCATTGGCCACATAAGTTCAGTAAGGTTACTTGGTTGAGCCGTAAACTCAACTGCTTTTTCAGGCGTTGTTAGAGCATAGGTGATGATTTCTGTCAAACCTGCTCCTTCAGCAATAGTACGAACTTGACGGCGGAGTTTTTGTGTAGCAGTCAATTCACCAGCTGTCCCATCGTCTTTTGGAAGGCTGGTTGGCAAGCGGTCATATCCATAGATACGAGCGATTTCTTCAAAGAGGTCTGCCTCGATGGTGATATCCCAACGACGACGTGGTACGCTGACTGTAAAGCTGTCTGCATTTCCAGAAAGACCAAAGCCAAGACGACGGAAGACGTCTTCTACATCCGCGTAAGAAAGTTCTGTACCAAGGACACGGTTAACATCAGCAAGAGTTGAAGAAACTTCCACATCAGAGGTATCAAGCTCACCCGCTGACACGATTCCCTTACGCACCGTCGCACCTGCAAGTTCTGCAATCATGCTAGCTGCCGCATCAAGGGCTTCGTTAACAGTTGCCACATTGATACCTTTTTCAAAGCGAGAAGATGACTCAGAACGAAGGTTAAGACGACCGCTGGTCTTACGGATTGATTTTCCGTTGAAGACTGCAGCTTCAAGGACGACACATCTAGATTTCTCAGAGATTTCTGTTGCTTGACCGCCCATGACACCTGCAAGGGCTACTGGCTTGTCTGCGACAGTGATAACTAAGTCATTCACGTCCAAGTCGCGTTCTTCACCATCTAAAGTCACCAATTTTTCACCAGCACGCGCTTCACGCACACGGATGTCAGTCCCTTCAAAGGTATCCAAGTCAAAGGCGTGCATTGGTTGACCAAAGTAGAGAAGGATGTAGTTGGTCACGTCCACCACGTTGTTAATAGGACGGATACCTTCATTCATAAGAAGGTTTTGCAACCATTGTGGACTTGGTGCGATAGTCACATTGTCCAAGATACGAGCGGCATAGTAAGGCGCCTTGTCTGTCTCAATGCCCACAGAAAGAGCATCTGCTGCAGCTTGGTCAGTTTCTGAAAGAGTAAATTCTTTAAAGTTGACTGCCTTGTCATAGATAGCTGCCACTTCGTGAGCCACCCCACGCATAGAAAGAGCGTCCGCACGGTTTGGTGTGATAGAAAGTTCGATGATTTCATCATCCAAGTCTAGGTATGAGAAGACTTCATCCCCAGGAACAGCATCTTCTGGCAAGATTTGGATACCATCTGCGAATTCCTTTGGTACAACGGAGTCAGAAATGCCCAATTCACCAAGTGAACAGATCATCCCAAGTGACTCCAAGCCACGGATTTTTCCTTTTTTGATTTTGTAGTTGTCAGCGATGCGAGCTCCTGGAAGAGCCACCATAACCTTGATACCAGCACGCACATTCGGTGCACCACAGACGATTTGACGGGCTTCTTCTTCGCCAACGTTAACCTGACAAACATGGAGGTGAGTTTCTGGCACATCTTCGCAAGACAAGACCTCACCGACGACAATTTTTGAGAGACCAGCAGCAGGTGATTCCACACCTTCTACCTCGATCCCTGTAGTTGACATTTTTTCAGCCAACTCTTGTGATGGCACATCAATGTCCACCAATTCTTTTAACCATTTATAAGATACAAGCATAATTTATTTTTCCAGAATGACAGTTGTCACTCTGGTTCTTTTCCTTTCCTATCATTTCAATAGAAGAATCATCTTCTTACCTTAATTTCTTTCTCAGTAACCAATCCGTATCTACTTTTTGACCAACCATAAAATGATGTTGGCTAAATTTTTCAAAACCATATCGATTATAAAATGCTTGAGCTTTTGTATTATGCTCCCAAACACCTAGCCAAGCCCAAGAAAAACTATTTTTGGTAGCAAGTTCAAGAGCGAATTCAAACAGTTGCTTACCTAGTCCAAATCCTTGAAATTTTTGTAGCACATAGAGGCGTTGAATTTCAAAAGCATCCTCTAATTCTCTCTCAGTCTGAGCACTTCCCCAGTTGACTTTGAGAAAACCAGCTATCTCCTCTTCATGCATAATGAAATAGGTTTCGGATTCTGGATTTTCCAACTCCGTTGACAAAACTCTCAGACTATAAGCCTCTTCAAAGTATTCCTGTAACTGCTCTTCCGTATTATCATGAGCAAATGTTTCACTAAAGGTTTGTTTGGCAATTTTGGACAACACCCCAACATCTGCCTTTTCTACTTTTCTAATCATTATTTAAACTGTTCTGAGAAGCGGACATCTCCTTGGTAGAATCCACGGATATCGTTGATTCCGTAACGGAGCATAGCTACACGCTCTTGTCCAAGACCAAAGGCAAATCCAGAGTAAACTGTCGCATCGATTCCACTCATTTCAAGGACACGTGGGTGAACCATACCGGCACCCATAATTTCGATCCAACCTGTTTTCTTACATACGTTACAGCCTTCTCCACCACACTTGAAGCAAGAAACATCCACCTCAACAGATGGCTCTGTGAATGGGAAGTAAGAGGGACGCAAACGAATTTGACGCTCTTCACCGAACATTTTTTGGACAATCAACTGAAGGGTTCCTTGAAGGTCTGCCATAGAGATATTTTTCCCAACAACCAAGCCTTCGATTTGGTGGAACTGGTGACTGTGAGTCGCATCGTCCGTATCACGACGGAACACACGCCCTGGCGAGATCATCTTCAAAGGACCTTTAGAAAAATCATGGGCATCCATAGCACGCGCCTGAACTGGAGACGTGTGGGTACGGAGCAAGATTTCTTCAGTGATATAGAAAGTATCCTGCATATCGCGAGCTGGGTGGTCTTTGGGAAGGTTCATACGCTCAAAGTTATAGTAGTCTTGCTCCACTTCAAAACCATCCACGACTTGGTAACCCATACCGATGAAGATATCTTCGATTTCTTCACTGGTTTGTGTCAAAACGTGACGGTGACCAGTCGCAACTGGACGACCTGGAAGGGTCACATCGATACTCTCACTTGCTAATTGAGCTGCAACTTTCTTTTCTTCCAAAAGCTTAGCAGTTTCTTCAAAAGCTGCTGTCAAGACATCACGCGCTTCATTGACATGTTTCCCGATAATCGGACGCATCTCAGCAGAGACATCTTTCATCCCTTTGAGGATTTCAGTGAGCGAACCCTTTTTACCAAGGACAGAGACACGCAAATCTTGCATCTCTTTTTCATTTTCAGCAGTAATCTGCTTCAAGCTAGCCAGCGTTTCTTCGCGAAGCGCTTTTAATTGTTCTTCAATAGTTGACATAATTCCTCCATCAGTCGCTCGTAGATAAAAAGAAAACCACATGCCAAAAACTCCACTCGGAGCGTTGACACGCGGTACCATCCGTTTTCATCTGACAAGTCAGACCTTCATTTCTAAATCCATGCGCAAGTGAATTCACCCAGCTTTCATATAGAGAGCTTGCAGTCACGGCTCTCCTCCCTGATATACTTCCCTTGAGTTACTAGTCTTGCGGATTTCTATTCAATTACTACTTAGTTTATCAGATTTTTAGTTAAAAAACAAGTTAGATTAGATTAATTTCAATATAAAACTCATTCCTTTTTCTGTTGCTCCATTTTCCACAAATCCAAGCGACTTGAAACACCTCCTAGAAACATGATTGTAGGTGTAGATTTCCTTGACTCTCAATTCTTTCCATCCTTTTACTCGAGCCAATTCAATCAAAGCACTTAGGATCTTTTTTCCAAGTCCTCGATGTTGGTAAGCGGGATTTCCAATCACAATGGGGAGATTGTCCTGAGATAGTGTAACATCCCCAATTGGAAACCATTCTCCCTTCTCCTTGACTTCAATCCAAAAAAGCTCTCCATGCTGATCCAAATAGGAATACATGGCTTCCAAAGTTTCTTGACTATAAGGAAGCTTCACCCCATCTACGAGGTGAACCAAGTTCACATCCTGATACCAAGCAAAAGCTTCTTCACAATGATTGACCTTATAATAAGGAACAAGACGCAGTGCATTATCTATTTGTAAAATCCGTTTCATCTGCTTTCCTTTTCAATAAGAGAGTTGCTGCTTGATTAAAACCATCACACCAGTTATACCATTTTACTTCATACTCATCTTGAGGTAAGATATGATTTTTTAAATCCAGAACAGAGTAAATCTTTCTTTCCTCACAAGCTTGCGCATAGAGATGATATAGTTCATCACCGCCGTCTCTATCCCACTCAGCAGAAATCGTATCTTGACCTGCCAATAAAGCCTGATAAGCCCTGTGATGCCCATCTGTAATCAACAAGCAATCTCCGAACGCAAGAATACTGATTGGATCAACATTGATTATTTCTGCCGACTGATAAAGTGTCTGGATACCTTCTAGTTTCTTTTCTGATAAGTATAGTTGAGTTGGATGAAGATCTACTATATTGACTTTTATATTGACTTTCATTTCTTTCTCCTCAAGGGAATTCGATACTCACTTCTGTTTGCCTTTAAATCGCCATTGGAAGCGGAGCTTGTCATAGAAGGGAAACTCTATAAACAGGACTCCCAAGCCCACACAGAGACTGGCAAGAACGTCTGATGGATAATGAACTCCCAGATAGACCCTTGATACCAACACACTGACTAGGTAGAGACCTAGCACGATTTGCACGATTCTTCTCCAGACTGGATCTTTCATCCGTTGACTGAGGATGACAATCAGAGTGCCGACCATCAAGGTTACAGCCAGAGAATGCCCACTTGGAAAAGAAAATCCCTTCTCCTCTACCAAGTGTAAGATATCTGGCCGTGGGCGCTGGTAGATATTTTTAAAGGTCACGATTAAAAGACCTGCCAAAGCCAGATTTCCCAGCATGAAGAAACTTTCTATCTTCCATCGCTTACGATAAAAGACAAAAGCTGTAATGACAACCCAAGTGATAATCACTGGGATATCAATCAAGCGTGTGATGGCCCTAAAAAGAATAGTCAAGTAATCTGGCAAGTCTCCTCGAACGGCAGTCTGAATCGGTTGGTCAAAACCGACCAGCGTTTCAGGGTAAAATTTGACCATGTAGCCAAGAATAACGAAAAGTAAAAGGGCAAAACTGCCCTTCATTAAAAATGTTTGTTTATCTCTCATAATGTTTTAAGGTTGGTTTCAAGAGAACATACAACAACCAGAATGAAACGGAAAAGATTACACCCTCAATCAAGTTAAAAGGTAATACCATGGTCATTAGGTAGTTGGAAAGTCCCAAAATTTTTCCAATATCAAAGTTAGCAAACTTAGCGTACAAAGGAACAGCGTAAACATAGTTGAGAACCAACATAGCCACGGTTAAACCAATAGTCCCAGCTAGAGAGCCTAGTAGGAAACGAAGAGTTGTCCGTTCCTTTTTCCAAATCAAAGCAAATACGATGACAAAAACTCCCAAAGCTACGATATTCATCGGCAAACCAATGTAAGTATTCACTCCTTGACTATTAAGAAGCAATTTCAAGAGTGAGCGAAGCAAGAGAATTCCTAGAGCAGCAGGCAAATCCATGACCACCAGGCCCACAAGGACTGGCAAGATACTAAATTCGATCTTGAGGAAGGACGCCGCTGGTAAAAGCGGAAAGTCAAAGTACATCAGCACAAATGAGATGGCTGATAAAATCGCAATGGTCGAAAGTCGACGTGTGTTTGTCATAACAGGTTCCTCCAATTTTCTATAAAATCAGAAGAAGTTAGAAAGGATTCCTCTATCTATTCTCACTTTTTATATCCCAAAAGTTCCCTCTCACTCTATTAAAACAAAGCAAGCGGTTACAGTTTGGCTATAAATCTATCAGAACAGACAAAGCCATTCTTTCGTCTTCTCCCATCCAGACTATACTGTCGGTTGTGGAATCTCACCACATCAGCTTGCGCTCGCGGACTTCTTTAAAGAGAAGGAAAAGATCATTTCCTAGTTAAAGTCACCGCCGGTCGGGAATCACACCCTGCCCTGAAGACTCTTTTATCATAACAAAAAACGCTTGCAAGCGCAAGCATTTTGTTCATTTTCATTTTCATTTTTTATTTCAATTTATCCACTTCATAGGTATGAACAAGCTCAAGACCTGCAAAGTTCTGCTGGCGGAGGGCTTCGTAGACAATCATGCAGACGGTATTAGACACATTAAGACTGCGGACATGTTCATCATTCATAGGAATACGGAGAGCTTTCTCAGGATGTTCTCGCATAAAGTCCTCAGGCAAGCCCTTGTCTTCACGTCCAAAGAGAAAATAATGGTCCTCGTCAGTCGATAAATCCACCTCAGAATAGACTTTTTCTGCGAATTTAGAAATCAGATAGAGTTTGCCCTTCATCTGAGACATGAAATCCTCCAAACTCTCGTAAAAATAAATCTCTAGCTTATCCCAATAATCCAATCCAGCTCGCTTCATCTTGCGGTCATCAATAGGAAAGCCCATTGGCTTGATGATGTGGAGGGGAGAATTGGTCGCAGCGCAAGTACGCGCGATATTGCCTGTATTTTGTGGAATTTGAGGTTCAAATAATACAATGTGATTTGTCATGACTTGCTTCCTTTTACCATTGCAAAAAAATAGCCACACTGCCCGGAGTCAAGCTCAGCAAACAGCGTGGTTAAGGCATCGTTAACTTACCTCACAACAGGTTTGAAGTAAATCAGCGAAACTACTTTCTTAGTATAACACTTTCAGAATCATTGTCAATAGAAACGACTTGATTTTTTCAATTTTTTCAAGCTATTTCCAAGGGTTGTAAAATCGTCCGTGATTCTGCAAGATAAGTAGTAAACTAGCTACTAAAAACAAGGCTGCCAAGAGCAAGGTAAGATAGTCTCCTTTTTTCAAGGCCTGATAACTATACCAAGTGCGTTTCTTCTCTTTCCCAAAGCGGCGAAGCTCCATGGCAGTCGCGATGGTATCAATGCGTTCTAGCGAGCTGAAAATCAAGGGAGTAATAATGCGCAGATTGCCTTTGATTCGTTGCATAAGAGAAGCTTTCTTGGATAATTCCATCCCACGCGCTTCCTGAGACATCTTGATAGTAAAGAATTCTTCCTGCAAATCTGGAATATAGCGCAAAGTCAGGCTGACTGAATAGGCAATCTTGTAAGGCACACCAATTTGATTTAAACTGGAAGCAAACTGACTAGGATGGGTTGTCATCAAAAAGACAATAGCCAGAGGAATAGTGCAAAGGTACTTAATAGCCAGATTTAGCAGATAAAAGAGCTCTTGACTGGTCAGAGTGTAGGCACCGATTCCCTGCCAAATCACACTCCTCTCTCCGTAAAGTCCAACCCCATACTCGGGAGAAAAGAGATAGACCATCAAGACGTTTAAAACGGCAAATACCGTCGCAAAAACGGCCACAAAGGAAACATCTTTAAAGCGGATTTCTGACAAATAGAGGAGAAAAACCGAAAAGATGGCAATCAGAACAAGCAGTCTGGTATCATAGCTAATCATGGCCGCCAATGATACGAGAATGAAAAAGAGGAGTTTACCAGCTCCTGACAAGCGATGAATCACAGTATCTCTATGCTGGTAACCAATTAATTTTGCTTGCATCCTTCTCTCCTTTCTTTGTAAAATGCCGTTAAAGCAAGTGGATCCACGTCGAGTTTCTTAGCCAAGTTGAAGATAGAAGTTTCTTTTAGATTGGCTTTTACTAACAGCTCAGGACTGCTCAACAGACTAGCTGGATCAGTATCGGCAATCAATTCCCCATCCACCATGACAAGAGCCCGGTCTGAATAATCCAGCATCAATTGCATATCATGGGTAATCATGACAATGGTATGACCTTTTTGATGCAGTTCTTCAAGAAATTCCATAATCTCAGTATAGTTCTTCTGGTCTTGACCTGCAGTCGGTTCATCTAAGAGGATAATTTCAGCCCCTAAGACCAAAATCGAGGCAATAGTCACACGTTTTTTCTGACCAAATGACAGGGCAGAAATGGGCCAATTCCGGAATTCATAGAGACCACAGATTTTCAAGGTTTCATAGACTCTCGTTTCAATTTCCTGCTCATCCACACCTCGCAAACGAAGTCCCAGAGCCACCTCATCAAAAATCATATTGGTTGAAATCATTTGATTAGGATTTTGCAGCACATAGCCTACTCGTTCCGCCCGCTCTGCAACAGAATCTCCTTTGATATCCTGCCCTTCCCACAGATAGCGACCTTCCGTCTGGATAAAGCTACTTATGGCCTTGGCTAGGGTTGATTTCCCTGCTCCATTTTTCCCGACAATGGCAATCTTTTCGCCCTTTTTAATATCCAGACAAATGGATTTTAAAATCGATCTATCATCATAAGAAAAAGACACGTCCTCTAATTTAAAGAGTGACTGCAATTCTGGGGTTTCTTTTGCCAGTTCATTCTGCAGCTGAACCTGACCTTTTGAGATAGACATGTTATCCAGATTCGCTAACTGTTCTTCCTTAGCTAAATCTACACCTAATTGACGTAAAGTGGTTAGATAAAGGGGTTCTCGAATTCCATTTTGGGTCAACAAATCAGTCGCCAATAACTGATCAGGACTCCCATTAAAGAGGATACGGCCATCGTTTATCAAGACAATCCGATCCACAGGGCGATGCAGAACATCCTCCAAACGGTGCTCGATAATAAGAGTCGTCGTCCCCTCCTCCTTATGAATCTGGTCAATCAATTCGATAATATCCTGACCTGACTTGGGATCCAGATTGGCGAGTGGCTCATCAAACAAAAGAATCGGACTCTCATCAATCAAGACACCAGCCAGACTGACTCGCTGCTTTTGTCCACCTGACAAATCCTGAGGACGCTGAGGCAACAAAGGGAGAAGGTCTAGCTTTTCAGCCCATTTATGAACACGGCTTTTCATGTCATCTAGAGCTGTTACATCATTTTCCAGAGCAAAAGCCAAATCCTCTGCCACGGATAAACCGATAAACTGCCCATCTGTATCCTGCAAAACCGTGCTAACCAGATGAGATTTATCATAGATACTCATATCAAAGGCCTCTTGCCCCTTGTTCAAAAACTCTCCAGACATCTGACCCTTGTAAATATTGGGAATAATTCCATTCAAACATTGACCCAAGGTAGACTTACCTGACCCAGATGGGCCAACAATTAAGACTTTCTCTCCCTTATAAATAGTCAAGTCCACTCCTTGCAAGGTCGGTTCTTGTTGCGTTTCATACTGGAAAGAGAAATCCTTCCACTCAATTATAGCTTCTTTCATCTTACTCTCTTCATTCGCTTCTTCTACTCAATGAAAATCAAAGAGCAAACCAGGAAGCTAGCCGTAGACTGTACTTAAGTACGGCAAGGCGAAGCTGACGCGGTTTGAATTAGATTTTCGCAGAGTATTAGACTTCTATTTTATCATAAATCAAGCCCTTCTTGCAGTCTCTTCTCGTAAAATCTTAGCGTCAAAAAGAGTCCTATCATAGCTTGCTTGCCTAACTAATCAATAAACATCGAAAAAGACTGGTTGTCCAGCCTTTTCTCTTATGTTAATCCTTTTTCAAACTTCCTGAACGAGTCTGCGTACGTGAATAAGCTAGCAAGAGAAGGGTACCTGCGATAGCTACAGTTACAGCATTTGCAATTCCCGCAACAATCCCTTGGGCAAATACTTTTTCTGCCGCTTCTTGATAAATCACAACATCTCCAAGTGGTGCCAAGACACCCCAAACAAGAGCATTTGCAACAATCTGAATGAGGTTAAAGAAGACAATATCCTTCAACTCAAAAACACCCTGTGTTACTCGAATGTATTTTCTAAAGAGTCCGACGGCTAGGCCAAAGAGACCACTAGCAATAATCCAAGTCCACCATAGACCGTAGCCAGCAAGAGAGTCCTTCACTGCATGCCCAATTAAACCAACAAGTAGTCCCACTAGAGGGCCAAAAATGATAGACAAGAGGCTCTGTACCGCATACTGAAGCTGGATGCTTGTATTTGGAACGGGTGTCGGAATGCTGATCATCCCGATGACAACAAAGAGCGCAGCTCCAACACCGATAGCAACAACTTGTTTAATTGATTGATTTTTCATCTATATTCTCCTATTTTATGATTCTATTTTCTTTATTTCAATGGTCCAAGATGAACCGACACCCACATTATAGGCCTTGGCAAAGGAACCTTGGTTGATAGCCAGACCTAAACGATAGAGAGAGTTGATGTAAAGGATGGGTTGCCCAATTCTCACATCTGCAAATGATTTGCCATAAACAACCTGATTTTGATAGACCAGCATATCAGCATGATAGATAGTCACTTCAAAACGGTCACCGAATGCTGGTTCCAGCTTGTAAAATTCTTCTCGTGTGATAGAAGTCCAGAGCGAGCCAAAACGCACATCCAGAATATCAATAGCTCCCTTCACCAGATGATCTTCTATGATGGTCTCTACGACTGGAAGCTCCACAATCTGATCCACACTGAGCTCTGGCCCCACTTCCTCAAAAGAAATGTGACCACTGGCCAGTTTAGCACCAGTATAGGCATAGACATCACGACCGTGGAAGGTATAAGAATGCTCTGTATTTTGACGTCTATTGGCCACTTCAGAAATCTCACGAATAGCTACAATGCCAACGTGTTTCTTGATAAAAGAAAGAGTCCCATTATCTGGCGTGACAATGTATTGATTTTTTGCAGTCTTGGCAACCACACTCTTACGTTTCGAGCCGACACCTGGATCGACCACCGATACAAATGTCGTTCCCTCAGGCCAGTAATCCACAGTCTGAAAGAGACGGTAACTTCCCTCAAAAATATTATAAGGCGTAATATCGTGCGTCAAGTGATGAATTTTTAAGGTTGGAGATTCTTCTAAAGCCACTCCAATCATAGCCGATACCGCACCATCAACCAGACCAAAGTCTGATTGTAATACCAGTAAATTATTATTCATTTTATCTCCTTATATATCCTTTATCATACCATATTTCAGAGAAAGTCGCTAATAGCTATTTCAATTGGTTAGGGTATAGTTTTACCTTATAGCAAATTTCCTACTAAAAACTCTGGTGATTAGCTAGTAGGTGCATTTTTTCTTGAAAAAAGGTATGATAGTTACATAATGAAGAAGTAGGTTTTATTATGAAAATTATCCTTGTCGGAGGGGGAAAAGTTGGTTCTGCCCTCTGTCGCTCCTTGGTTGCAGAAAAGCATGATGTTTTGCTGATTGAGCAAGACGAAGCTGTCCTCAATCATATTGTCAATCGCTTTGATATCATGGGTATCCTTGGTAACGGGGCTGATTTTACCATCCTTGAGCAAGCCAGTGTCCAGGATTGTGATATCTTTATCGCCCTGACTGAATACGATGAAGTGAACATGATTGCAGCCGTTCTAGCCAAAAAAATGGGAGCTAAAGAGACCATCGTTCGGGTGCGGAACCCTGAATATTCTAACTCTTATTTCAAGGAAAAGAATATTCTCGGTTTTTCTCTTATCGTTAACCCTGAGCTCTTGGCTGCCCGCGCTATCGCGAATATCATTGACTTCCCCAACGCCCTCTCTGTCGAACGTTTCTTTGGTGGACGGGTCAGCTTGATGGAATTCACTGTTAAATCCTCCAGTGGTCTTTGCCAAATGCCCATTTCTGATTTTCGGAAAAAATTTGGCAATGTCATTGTCTGTGCGATAGAAAGAGATCATCAAATTATCATCCCAAGTGGTGACATGACCATACAGGATAAAGATAGAATCTTTGTCACTGGTAACCGTGTTGACATGATGCTCTTCCATAATTATTTTAAATCTCGTGCCGTGAAGAGTCTTCTTATTGTTGGAGCTGGTAGAATTGCCTATTATCTACTAGGTATCCTCAAAGACAGTCGTATCGATACCAAGGTTATTGAAATCAATCCTGAAATCGCTAGCTTCTTTAGCGAGAAATTCCCAAATCTCTACATCGTTCAAGGAGATGGTACCGCAAAAGATATCCTGCTGGAAGAAAGTGCTCAAAACTATGATGCCGTTGCGACTCTAACAGGAGTCGATGAGGAAAATCTGATTACCTCTATGTTCCTTGACAGGGTAGGTGTACAGAAAAATATCACAAAGGTCAATCGTACCAGTCTCCTCGAGATTATCAATGCGCCTGATTTTTCAAGTATCATCACACCTAAAAGCATCGCTGTAGATACAATCATGCACTTTATTCGTGGTCGGGTTAATGCCCAGTATTCAGACCTTCAGGCCATGCACCATCTAGCCAATGGCCAAATCGAAACCCTGCAATTCCATATCAAGGAAGCTAATAAAATGACTGCCAAACCTCTTTCTCAACTAAAACTGAAAAAAGGGGTTCTTATTGCAGCTATCATTCGAAAGGGCAAGACTATTTTCCCTACCGGGGAGGATATGTTGGAAGTTGGAGATAAGCTCCTAGTAACAACTTTGTTGCCAAACATCACCAAGATTTATGACTTGATCGCGAGGTAAGAAATGAATAAAAGTATGATTCGCTACCTCCTTTCAAAATTACTTTTGATTGAAGCTGTTCTTCTTTTGGTTCCTGTGTCTGTCGCTATCTATTACCGTGAATCGAGCCAAGTCTTTACAGCCCTCTTTACAACGATTGGGATTCTCGTATTACTAGGCGGTTCAGGAATTTTACAAAAGCCAAAAAATCAACGGATTTATGCCAAGGAGGGAATCTTGATTGTAGCCCTCTGTTGGATCCTTTGGTCTTTCTTTGGCGGTCTCCCCTTTGTCTTTGCTAGACAAATTCCCAGCGTTATCGATGCATTTTTTGAAATCAGTTCTGGCTTTACAACTACTGGAGCAACTATTCTGAACGACGTTTCGGTTCTCAGTCGTCCCCTCCTCTTCTGGCGCAGTTTTACCCACTTGATTGGAGGGATGGGAGTGCTTGTTTTTGCACTTGCTATTATGGATAATGCCAAGAATAGTCACCTAGAAGTGATGAAGGCTGAGGTTCCTGGCCCTGTTTTTGGTAAAGTAGTATCCAAACTAAAAAACACTGCCCAGATTCTCTATCTCCTTTATCTAGCTCTCTTCTCCCTCTTTGTCATCATCTATTATCTAGCTGGCATGCCCCTATTTGATAGTTTTGTCATTGCCATGGGGACAGCAGGTACAGGAGGCTTTACCGTCTATAACGATGGAATCGCCCACTATGGTAGCTCACTGATTACCTATCTGGTTAGTATAGGAGTTTTGGTTTTTGGGGTAAATTTCAATCTCTACTACTACCTTATGCTCCGTCGCGTCAAGGCCTTCTTTGGAGATGAAGAACTTCGGGCTTACTTGGTCATTGTTCTGGTTTCTACAGGCTTGATCAGCCTCAATACCCTCTATCTCTACCCAGGATTTTCTAAGAGCTTTGAAATGGCCTTCTTCCAGGTTTCCAATATCATTACAACGACTGGTTTTGGTTACGGAGATATTACCAACTGGCCCCTCTTCTCCCAGTTTATCCTTCTCTTCCTCATGGGAATCGGTGGTTCTGCTGGTTCAACCGCAGGTGGACTCAAGGTTATTCGAGGCCTCATCCTTTCAAAAATTGCTAAAAATCAAATTTTGTCAATCCTATCACCCCACCGTGTTTTGACCCTCCATGTTAATAAAACGGTGATTGACAAAGATACCCAGCATAAGATTCTCAAGTACTTTGTCATCTATTCTATGATTTTGCTATCCCTTATCTTTATTGTCAGCCTAGATAGCAATGATTTCCTAGTCGTTACCAGCGCTGTCTTTAGCTGTTTCAATAATATCGGACCTATTCTAGGAACCACTTCTAGCTTCTCAATCTTTAGTCCTATCTCAAAAATTCTCCTCTCCTTTGCAATGATTGCAGGTCGATTAGAGATTTACCCAATCCTACTTCTCTTTATGAAGAGAACTTGGTCTAAGAGATAAAATACAACCACACCTTGTTCCATACAAAGTGTGGTATTTTTATTTTAATACTCTTCGAAAATAAAATTCAAACCACGTCAGCTTCGCCTTGCCGTAGAAATATGTAACTGACTTCGTCAGTCTTATCTACAACCTCAAAGCAGTGCTTTGAGCAACCTGCGGCTAGCTTCCTAGTTTGCTCTTTGATTTTCATTGAGTATCAAATACCTCCCGCAACTCAACAAGTATCTTTGAATCCCGGTCAGACATTTCAGTACCTAACTTAAGGAATTGAAGAACCCAAAAAACAACCCTCAGTCGACTGACCGAGGGTTCCTTATTTCATTATTCAAGAACTTGATTAGCTCAATGCATCCAAGGCATCATCCATTGAAAGAACTTCGTGGAAGACACGTTGTGTCAATTCAGTTTTTTGTTCTGGAGTGAGGTATTTAGTGTTTACACAGTATCCAGAGATACGTACGATAACGTCTTCACCTGACATGATCTTTTCGTAAACATCGTTCAAGTCCATAACGTTCAAGTTAACGTGTTGTCCACCGTTTTCGAAGTAACCATCAAGGATTGTTACCAAGTTATCAACTTGTTCGTCACGAGTCTTACCAAGAGCGCGAGGTGATACTTGTGTAGTCAATGAGATACCATCAGCTGCATAACTAAAGTCAAGGCTAGAAAGTGAGTTCAAGTTTTGCAACCATCCACCTTTAGCTTTGTTAGATGGGTTAGCACCTGGTGAGAAGAATTCAAGTTTAGACAAGTTTACAGAACCATCTTCGTTGAGGTATACACCTTTGTGGACTGGTGAGTTACCAGTTTGTTTAGAGTAAGCAACGTTAGATGTGATAGTCAAAAGTGAAACTGTAGCTTCTGCGTCTTTGTAAAGTTTGTGGCTACGTAGACGAGTTGTGTAAGCTTCGATCAACCATTCTGCCAATTCGTTTGAACGTGGGTCATCTTCACCCCAACGTGGGTATTCACCGATTGTTTCGTAATCGTAGATGTAGCCATTTTCGTCACGGATTGGTTTAACTGTAGCGTATTTGATAGCTGACAATGTATCAACAGTGTTAGCAAATCCACAGATACCGAATCCCATGTTGGCACGTTGTTTAGTTGGCAAGAAGGCCATTTGAACAGCTTCGTAGTTGTACTTATCAGTCATGTAGTGGATGATGTTCAAAGCATCTACGTAAGTGTCAGTCAACCAGTCAAGAGATTTTTCAAAGTTAGCTTTAACTGATTCAAATTCAAGAACTTCGTCACGGATTGGTTCGATGTCAAATACTTTGTAGTCTTTGTGAACATCGTCGTAACCACCGTTCAAACCAGTAAGAAGGGCTTTAAGAACGTTTACACGAGCACCGAAGTACTGGATGTTGTGGCGTTGTTCTTCGTTTTCTGGGTCAAGTGGTGACACACAGCATGAGATACAGCTCATTTCACCATATCCATCTTTAGCCATTGTTGTTACACCTTCGTATTGGATAGAAGAGTGTTTGTGGCTCATGTGCATACAGTAGCGACGGAAGTTGTATGGCAATTTGTCAGTCCAAAGAACTGTCAAGTTTGGTTCTGGTGAGTTACCGATGTTGTCAAGAGTGTTCAAGAAACGGTAGTCCATCTTAGTAACACGGTGACGACCGTCGTTACCCATACCAGCCATAGAAGTTGTGATGAAAGTTGGGTCACCTGAGTACAATTGGTCATAAGCTTTTGTACGAGCAAATTTAACTGTACGAAGTTTCATAACGAAATCATCAACAAATTCTTGGATTTCTGATTCAGTAAATGTACCACGAGCAAGGTCACGTTCTGCAAAGATATCCAATACGATTGGCACACGTCCTAGAGATGTAGCAGCACCGTTGATAACACGGCAGACAGCCATGAAGGCGATGTTAACCCATTGGATAGCTTCTTTAACGTTCATCGCTGGTTTGCGAACGTCAACTCCGTAAAGGTCACCCAAGCGAACAACTTGTTGCAATGCTTGGTATTGAAGGTTGATTTCTTCACGAAGACGGATTGTTTCTTCATCGATTTCTTCGATTGCATTCCAGTCGTTTACTTTTTCTTGCATCAAGTAGTCTGCACCGTAAAGAGCAAGACGTGCGTAAACACCGATGATACGTCCGCGTGAGTATGCATCTGGAAGACCAGTTACAGTGTGTGCGTGACGAGCGCGACGGATGTTTGAAGTATAGGCACGGAAGATACCGTCGTTAACTGTTGTTACGTATTTAGTGAAGATTTCGTGAACAGCTGGATCTGGTTCGTATCCATTTTCTTTCAAAGTAGTTTCAGCCATACGGATACCACCTTTTGGCATGAAGTTCAATTTGAAGAGTTCATCGTTTTGGATACCAAAGATAACTTCGTTTTCTTTGTCGATAAATCCAGCAGGAATATCAGCAATAGATGTTGGACGAGTGTCCATTGGGAAACGAGTTTCTTCGTAGTGAGCCTTAGTTTCTTCTACAATTTTTTTGATGTGAAGTGAACGTTCTGTTGGTCCTGCAAGGAAGCTTTCGTCTCCATCGTAAGGTGTGTAGTTAGCTTGTACGAAGCGTGATACACTTGCTTTTTCTTTCCAATCTACGCCTTTGAAGCCTTCCCAAGCTTTATCAAAAATATCTTGTGCTTCAACAACTGTCTTAACAACCATGTTAATGTCCTCTTTTTTCTTTCTAGTAACAGTCATCTGTTACATTCATGAGACAAGTATACCACACAGTAACCGATTTCAACAAGTGATAAATCGCTATTTTTAAACTTTCTTTTCTAAAACAGTCTATATTTCGTTCCAAACTGTATTATATTTTTGAAAAAATAAAGTCCTTTTTTCTTTTTTTCAGAAAAAAGGGTATAATAAAAGAAAATAAGCAGTAAAAAGGCGATAAGCATGTTGATTTTCCCTTTATTAAATGATTTGTCAAGAAAAATCATCCATATTGACATGGATGCCTTTTTTGCTGCGGTCGAAATCAGAGATAATCCTAAACTCAGAGGAAAACCTGTCATTATCGGAAGCGACCCTCGGCAAACAGGTGGGCGTGGTGTCGTTTCCACTTGTAGCTATGAAGCTCGAGCTTTTGGTGTCCATTCAGCCATGAGTTCCAAGGAAGCCTATGAACGCTGTCCCCAGGCAATCTTCATATCAGGAAATTATGAAAAATACAAATCTGTGGGACTCCAGATTCGAGCTATTTTTAAGCGCTATACAGATTTGATTGAACCTATGAGTATTGACGAAGCCTATTTGGATGTGACAGAAAATAAACTCGGTATCAAGTCAGCGGTCAAAATCGCTCGCCTCATTCAAGAGGATATCTGGCAAGAACTCCATCTAACTGCTTCTGCTGGCGTTTCTTACAACAAATTCTTAGCTAAAATGGCCAGTGATTATCAAAAGCCACATGGTCTGACAGTGATTCTACCTGACCAGGCTGAGGATTTTCTCAAACAAATGGATATTTCCAAGTTTCATGGAGTAGGAAAAAAGACAGTAGAACGCCTTCATAAAATGGGCGTTTTTACCGGCGCTGATTTGCTTGAAGTCCCTGAGATAACCCTAATAGACCGCTTTGGTAGACTGGGTTATGACCTTTATCGAAAGGCTCGTGGCATCCACAATTCCCCAGTCAAATCCAATCGCATCCGTAAATCAATCGGGAAAGAGAAAACCTATGGGAAAATTCTCCGTGCCGAGGAAGATATCAAAAAAGAGCTGACTCTTCTATCAGAAAGAGTCGCTCTCAATCTACATCAACAAGAAAAAGCTGGAAAAATTGTCATTTTGAAAATCCGCTACGAGAACTTTTCAACTCTTACTAAACGAAAAAGTCTTTCTCAAAAAACACAGGATGCTAGTCAGATAAGCCAAATAGCCCTGCAACTCTATGAAGAATTAAGCGAGAAAGAAAGAGGTGTCCGCCTGTTGGGGATTACCGTGACTGGATTTTAAAACCTTGAAGAGCCTGGACCCTTCAAGGTTTTTCTTATACAAATAAACGCACAAAACTATAGAGCAACAAGACACTACCAAGTACGATACGGTATTTACCGAAAAGGGTAAAGTCGTGTTTTTTCACATAGCTGGTCAAGAAGCGAATAGCGACCATGCTGACTGCAAAAGCGACTCCCATCGCAACCAAGAGCAAGAACAATTGCCCAAAGTTCAAGAGTTGTCCTGCTTTTATAAATTTGAAAATCTTTAATGCGCTAGCTCCGAACATAACAGGAATTCCAAGATAGAAGGTAAATTCTGTCACAACAGAACGACTGGTTCCATTTAACAAACCACCGACAATTGTTGCCCCAGAACGACTGGTTCCCGGTAAAAGGGCAAGAACTTGGAAGAGTCCGATATAGAAAGCTGTCGTATAAGGAAGCTTGTCCAACTCTGTTACACTTGGCTCGATAGCACGCGCTTTATTGCGCTTTTCCAAATAGATAAAGGCAATCCCATAGATAATCAACATGAGAGCAACTGAAACCATGTTATGGAAGTGAGTATCAAACCAATCATCAAACTTAAATACAGCAAGCAAAGGTAAAGTAGCTACAAGAACTTTAGACCACAATTGCCAAGTTCGACGAACTTCTTGCTTGTCTTTACTTGGTTTAAAAGGATTGAGCTTGTTAAAGTAAATGACCATAACCGCCAAAATCGCACCAAGCTGAATCACGACATTAAACATGGACATAAAAGATTCATTCTGATTTTGGTATTGGATAAACTCCTCTGCTAAAATCAAGTGACCTGTACTGGAAATCGGCAACCATTCCGTAATTCCTTCAACAATTCCGAAGAAGATAGATTTTAAAATTTCAATAAGATACATAGATTACTCCTTTTTCTATCTTCCATTATAGCATATTTTTTCAGCCAGTGATAGCTCTCTTTAAAAGGCGCCGATACTGCCGCCACCTCCGCCTCCAGAGAAGCCACCGCCAGAACTTCCACTTCCAGAAGATACGGAATAGGTACTTGCTGTGTTTGCGATGCTTGCATAATGGCTCATTTGCGCGCTTGAATGATAAAACATACTGTGCCAGCCATAAGCTACATAGAGGTTGATATCTGGATTTTCCACTTGAATATGATGAACCTTCATCAAATGACTGACCTTGTCTGCATAGCCAAATAAGGTCGCATAGACCAAGAGGCGATTCCAGACCACAATACTTTCCAATTCAGCCTGATCCAATCGTGCAATCTCACGCAACATATTTTCAAAACTGGTCCAGAGATAGTAGACTTCTGCTCCTGCTTCATTTAGGACACCATCACGATTATCTAATCGAAGCTTCCAATAATAGAAAACAGCCAAAACCAAACCTAAAAAACCAAGTATTGGCAAGGGGATGTAAAGATAGCCATAAACATCCAAACTGTACAAGAACAAACCAAATCCGATAAATAGGGGCAAGATAGTCAAGACACCCATACCTACTTGCAAGGCCTTTTCCCCACCAGTTAAAGGACGATAATAATCTGGGAGCCCCCAGAAGGAAATTCGTTTTCTCACTCCTTCTTGCATCTGTTTCAATACTTCTTCAAAAGAAGATTTGAGCTGACGCCCCTTTGCTTGAATCCGTTTTTCATCAGAGGCTTTTGCTCTACGATAAAGACTATCAGATACCTTGTAATCCGCAAACAAATTGGAAAGAGTTTCTTCTTTTTTGCCTGAAAAAGCCAGATTTAGACAGTCTTTCTCAAAGCTTGACAAACCATCTTCTTTTACTAGCCTCAAACCAACTGCATCTCCTTCTGAAATGATAGAGACATTTCCACGGTCTATCACATCTAGCAAGGTAGCTTGAATAAGTTGATCAAAGGTAAATTTACCTGCTCCTTTTGTTAGAGGACTCACTTCCTCCAAGGAGGTCGAGTAGACTGCTTCTGATAAAACCATAGGCTCTAATTCCATTGGTGGTTCATAGATACGATGATTTTTGCCATATTTGACCGAAGGAGCGGTCTTTCTTCTATAAATAAAATAGAAACAGACACTTAATAACAAGGAGATAGAAAGTATCAAAGGGAAGACCCAGGTAACGAGTTGTTTACTTTGCTCTTTTTCTTTAAAAATCGAGTCTTCTATCTTATTAAATTCTTCTAAACGATTTCCTTTCAATCCCTGATCCCTAGCGCTAGCAAAATCAGTTCGAGGCCAGTAGGCATGCAATTCAACTCCACGCTTAGGCGGAAGATTGTCTAAACGGATAGTATAATCAAGGTTACTCTTTTCAACCGTTCCCTCTCTAAAAAGTTTCCCTGTATGGAAAAAGAGTTTTTCAGCCCCCTTGTCTCCCCTTACATGAAATTCAAACTTTCCAATAGTTCCTGAACTATCTGTCAGAGGTTGCCAATTTAATTCAGCGATATCATCATATAGAAAAAGCAAATTTTTTAAGTTCCAGACAAGGTCAACTTCAACTGTGTCGCCTTCTTGACCTGGATTATAAACTTTAACAGTATAACCATCTGCTCCTTCTATCACTTCGCTAGTAACGTCTGCTAGTTCAGCACCATTTTTCGCGGCCTGAACCTTTGGATGAGGATCAATGTCAAATCCACTAGGCATCTTGCCAGCACGTCCAAGTCCCACGATTTGGCCCTTAAAGTCCTCCTCAAACTGGTAAACGATCTTCTGTCTAAATTCTGCCGTATTGTCTGCATGAATATACAAATCTCCTTGATAAGAGTTTATCTTGAAATCAATGGCAAAAACAGAGAGTGGCAGAAGGCAAAACAAGCCTAACACCAGTAAGAAAAAAGTTTTTTTCATCAACTAAGCCCCCTTTTTATCTTTGCTATCATTATATCATTTTTTCTCAAGTAAGGGCTTACCTATATTGAAAAATAGAGTTTTTTTCGATAAAATAGGAGACAGTTATTTTTTAATAGATTAGAAATAGGAGAAATCATGAGAAAAATATACTTATCTATTTTCACAGGTCTCTTGCTGATGCTGGGACTTGTCAATGTTGCCCAAGCCGATGAATATTTACGCATCGGGATGGAAGCAGCATATGCCCCCTTTAACTGGACTCAGGATGATGATAGCAATGGAGCTGTCAAAATCGATGGAACCAACCAGTATGCCAACGGATATGATGTTCAAATCGCCAAGAAAATCGCTAAGGACTTAGGTAAAGAACCTTTGGTTGTTAAAACCAAGTGGGAAGGTCTAGTCCCTGCCCTTACTTCTGGTAAGATTGATATGATTATCGCAGGTATGAGTCCAACTGCCGAACGCAAACAAGAAATTGCCTTTTCAAGCAGTTACTACACTAGCGAACCAGTTTTGCTTGTCAAAAAAGATTCTGCCTACGCAAGTGCTAAATCTTTGGATGACTTTAACGGTGCGAAAATCACTTCTCAACAAGGTGTCTACCTCTACGACTTGATTGCACAAATCCCGGGCGCTAAAAAAGAAACAGCCATGGGAGACTTCGCTCAAATGCGCCAAGCTCTTGAGGCTGGTGTCATCGATGCCTATGTTTCTGAACGCCCAGAAGCTCTGACCGCTGAAGCTGCTAACTCTAAGTTTAAGATGGTTCAAGTAGAACCAGGTTTCAAAACTGGGGAAGAAGATACGGCTATCGCCATTGGACTTCGTAAAGATGACAATCGTATTAGCCAAATCAATGCCAGCATCGAAACCATTTCAAAAGACGACCAAGTTGCCTTGATGGATCGTATGATCAAGGAACAACCTGCCGAAGCTACAACAACTGAAGAGACTAGCAGTAGTTTCTTTAGCCAAGTCGCTAAAATTCTTTCTGAAAACTGGCAACAACTTTTGCGTGGTGCTGGTGTCACTCTTTTAATCTCTATCGTCGGAACTATCATAGGTCTCATTATCGGCCTTGCCATTGGTGTTTTCCGTACTGCTCCTCTATCTGAGAATAAAGCCATTTATGGCCTACAAAAACTAGTCGGCTGGATCCTCAATGTCTACATTGAAATTTTCCGTGGTACACCAATGATCGTTCAATCGATGGTTATCTACTATGGAACTGCCCAAGCTTTCGGTATCAACCTTGACCGTACACTGGCTGCTATCTTCATCGTTTCAATCAACACCGGTGCCTACATGACTGAAATCGTTCGTGGTGGTATCCTAGCAGTTGACAAGGGACAATTTGAAGCCGCGACTGCTCTTGGTATGACTCATAACCAAACCATGCGTAAGATTGTCCTACCTCAGGTTGTTCGTAACATCCTACCAGCAACTGGTAATGAATTTGTCATCAATATCAAAGATACATCTGTATTGAACGTTATCTCGGTTGTCGAACTTTACTTCTCAGGAAATACCGTAGCAACACAAACCTATCAATACTTCCAGACATTTACAATCATCGCCGTGATTTACTTTGTCCTCACCTTCACCCTAACACGTATCCTACGCTTCATCGAGCGCCGAATGGACATGGATACCTATACTACAGGTGCTAACCAAATGCAAACGGAGGATTTGAAATAATGACACAAGCAATCCTTGAAATTAAACACCTCAAAAAATCCTATGGACAAAACGAAGTGCTAAAAGACATTTCTCTAACTGTCCACAAGGGTGAAGTTATCTCTATCATCGGAAGCTCTGGAAGCGGAAAATCAACTTTCCTACGCTCCATTAACCTCCTTGAAACGCCAACTGATGGACAAATCCTTTATCATGGACAAAACGTCCTCGACAAAGGCTACGACCTCACGCAATACCGCGAAAAGTTGGGCATGGTGTTCCAATCCTTTAACCTCTTTGAAAATCTCAACGTTCTCGAAAACACAATTGTCGCTCAGACGACTGTCCTTAAACGCGAACGTACAGAAGCTGAAAAAATTGCTAAAGAAAACTTGGAAAAAGTCGGCATGGGAGAACGCTACTGGCAAGCAAAACCGAAACAACTCTCAGGTGGTCAAAAACAACGTGTAGCCATCGCTCGTGCCCTCTCCATGAATCCGGACGCAATTCTCTTTGATGAACCAACATCAGCTCTCGATCCAGAAATGGTTGGAGAAGTCCTCAAAATTATGCAAGATCTGGCTCAGGAAGGCTTGACTATGATTGTCGTAACCCACGAAATGGAATTCGCCCGTGATGTCTCTCACCGTGTTATCTTTATGGATAAGGGGGTGATTGCTGAAGAAGGCAAACCAGAAGACCTCTTCACCAATCCTAAAGAAGATCGTACAAAAGAGTTCCTTCAACGCTATCTCAAATAAAAAGAAAAGGCTGCATCAACCGTGCAGTCTTTTTGCTGTCCTCATACTCTTCGAAAATCTCTTCAAACCACGTCAGCTTCGCCTTGCCGTACTCAAGTACAGCCTACGGCTAGCTTCCTAGTTTGCTCTTTGATTTTCATTGAGTATCAAAATGAAAAGGCAGACCCTATTCAAGAATCCACCATTATCCAAAGATTAATCTTCAAATTTTTCATGATTTTTATCATAGAAATCAATTAAACCTAGAGCCGTTTCAAACGAAATATTTTTAACTTTTGCACGCCCCTGCGCTAGAGCAATGATAGACATTTCACGAGCATTCGTTTCTTTAGAGATACGGTAGCCTGTGATTTTCTTATCACGAACCCAGCCAACAACTGATTCTACTTTTTCAAAGTTTGACTTAGCCATGTCTTTCTCCTATTTTCTTATTTACGATATTTAATTGTATACGCTTTTATGCTTTTTGTCAATAAAAAAACATATATTCAATAAAATAAACGCCCTTATTTTTACTTGCTATCTTATTAAAGCTTATAATATATAGGTTTTTCACTGTCGAAAACAATTTTTATAGTTCTTTAAAACAATTGTATTATTAAATCTTATTTATGTAATAATATTCATATTTGACAGATGCTGATTCTCGATAATCTAGACATATTCTAATCTTATTTCATATTATTTATTCCACTGTAAAACAAAAAAATTTGACAAAATAATCTTCTGCTCTAAACCATTTCTAACGAGTATTTTTCTCCTTTTAGACTTTTTCATGTCTGCACCAGCATTCAATCATTTGGTCAACTTGTACTATTTATTTACTTTATCAAGTTTACTTTTTATTTCTCCTACCCATTAAAAAGCGAGTAGCTAGGAAACCGTAGTATTCTATGTTTCATTTTTCTACGGTCTTCATCTTCCGAGTATCCCGTCACTCTTCTCAGTAACCTCAGTATAAGGCTTCTCATTAGTATTGATTATTTTTTCTAATTCCTATTATATTTAGCCAAATTTCAGATTAGCTATATATAAAATAGTAGATTTCAAAAAACTCCTTACATATAACAAGTAATTTTACTCCCTTACTATAAACTGAATCAAAAAACATAGGTACTATAATGAGTTATGATAGAAATAGCGTAACCGATTTCCTAAGTCCATAGGAATCGCCCCCTTTCTTCATCTTCATTATAGCACCTATACATCAATTGTGCAAATAATATGATATTTTTTTATTAGTCCTCAGACAAGCATATTATAGAGCGTTTCGTTACCATTTAAGTTAATATAAGATGGATCAAAACCTTCCATTCGACGAATCAAGCCTGCATAATCATGCTTATCTTCCAAGGCAATCCCAATCAATACTGGGCCTGTCCCCTTGCTAGCTCGTTTGATATACTCAAAACGTGTGATATCATCATTTGGCCCCAAGATATCATTTACAAACTCACGCAAAGCCCCCGGACGCTGTGGAAAATTAACCACAAAGTAATGCTTGATCCCATCATAAATCAAGGCGCGCTCTTCCATTTCTGGCATACGGTTGATATCATTATTTCCTCCAGAAATGATACAACAAATGGTTTTCCCCTTGATATATTCAGCTAAAACTTCTAAAGAAGCGATACTAGCCGCTCCAGCAGGTTCTGCAACAATCCCTTGCTTAGAGTAGAGGTCAATCAAGGTTTCAGAAATCAATCCCTCATCGACACCTACTAAGGTTTGAACATGTTGACGAGTTGCCTCATAGGTCAACTGACCTACCTTTTGCACAGCAATCCCATCCGCAAATTTGTCAATTTCTTTTAGTTTGACTGGACCACCAGCTTCAAAGGCAGCCTTCATGGAACGCGCTCCATTCGCCTCCACTCCGATAACCTCAATCTCTGGACTTGTTTCCTTGATATAGGTAGAAACCCCAGCAATGAGACCGCCACCACCAACAGGAACCAAGACAGCATCAAAATCAATCGATTCTTTTCGAGCTTCTTCTAAAATCTCATAAGCAACTGTTCCTTGACCAGCCTGAACATGGGCATCATCAAAGGGATCAATAAAGGTACGATTTTCAGAGACTGTAAATTCTTGAGCTGCTTTGGCTGAGGCATCAAAGGTATCTCCAACTAGTTTAATGGTTACGAAGTCCCCACCAAAAAAACGAACCTGCCCAATCTTTTGTTGCGGAGTAGTAATGGGCATAAAGATAGTAGCAGGAATCTTCATTTCATTACAAGTATAGGCAACTCCCTGCGCATGATTCCCCGCAGAAGCACAGACTACCCCACGTTCACGCTCTTCCTTGCTGAGCTGGGAAATGGCATAATAAGCACCACGAATTTTAAAAGAGCGAACACGTTGGGCATTTTCCTTTTTCAAATAAATCTTAGCACCATACTTCTCCGATAAATAATGGTCATAATCCAGTGGGGTATTCACAACCACACCGTTCAGGACCTTATGAGCCTTGATGATATCTTTTGAACTTAACATCTTTTTCTCCTAGACTATTTCATACTATCACAATCCATCCTCTTAAAAGAGAGATGAATTGATTATAAAAGCGAGTTAGTCCTCCAACTCGCCTTCACCTTAATTTCTATCAATTAGTTATAGATTTTGAATGCATCGTCGTCATTTTTACCAACGAAAGGCATTGCTTTACGCAATTCTGCACCAACTTTTTCAATTT
>CAUQXM010000013.1:0-36032 GCA_963522215.1 uncultured Streptococcus sp.
AAATGCAAAAAACAGCTTTTATTTGGGATTTAGACGGGACTTTATTGGACTCTTATGAAGCGATTTTGTCAGGGATTGAGGAAACTTTTGCTCAGTTTTCTATTCCTTATGATAAGGAGCAGGTGAGAGAGTTTATCCTCAAGTATTCGGTGCAAGATTTGCTTGTGCAGGTGGCGGAAGAGAGAAAGCTGGATGTGGAAGTGCTAAATCAGGTGCGTGCCCAGAGTTTGGCTGAGAAGAATGCTCAGGTAGTTTTGATGCCAGGTGCGCGTGATGTGCTAGCTTGGGCAGACCAAGTAGGGATTCGGAATTTTGTTTACACTCATAAAGGAGATAATGCTTTTACCATTCTAAGAGACTTGGGTTTGGAATCTTATTTTACAGAGATTTTAACCAGTCAGAGTGGTTTTGTGCGGAAGCCAAGTTCAGAAGCGGCTACCTATCTGTTAGATAAGTATCAGCTGGATCCTGAGAAGACTTATTATATAGGGGACCGGACTTTGGATGTGGAATTTGCCCAGAATAGTGGGATTCAAAGTATCAACTTTTTAGAGTCGACTTATGAAGGAAATCACAGGATTCAAGCGTTAGCAGATATTTTCCGTTTTTTTAAGGCTAAGCGATAAAAAGATTGTGTCAGTTTTGTGACAGAGACCTAACAAACTGTTTCAAGTAACCGAGTTTGTTACAAGGAATAGACAGTTCTGTTAAATAGGCCCGAGAGGGCTTTTTTTCTGCTTTTTTTGTGTTATCATAGACAGGTACTCATTTGAAAGGAATTTGAAAGAATGAAGAAAAGAATATTATTAGCCTCAACAGTAGCCTTGTCATTTGCCCCAGTATTGGCAACTCAAGCAGAAGAAGTTCTTTGGACTGCACGTAGTGTTGAGCAAATCCAAAATGATTTGACTAAAACGGATAACAAAACAAGTTATACCGTTCAGTATGGTGATACCTTGAGCACAATTGCAGAAGCCTTGGGTGTAGATGTAACAGTTCTTGCGAATTTGAATAAAATCACGAATATGGACCTGATTTTCCCAGAAACTGTTTTGACAACGACCGTCAATGAAGCAGAAGAGGTAACGGAAGTTGAAATCCAAACACCTCTAGCGGCTTCTAGTGAAGAAGTGACAACTGCGACAGCAGATTTGACAACCAATCAAGTGACTGTAGATGATCAAACTGTTCAAGTTGCAGACCTTTCTCAACCGATTGCAGAAGCTTCAAAAGCGGTAGAAACTACAAGAACAAAAGAAGTGGCATCAAGTTCAGAAGTTACAGAGACAGTGACTGCTTCAGAAGAAGTCGCGCCTTCTACAGGAACTTCTGTTTCAGAGGAGCAAAGATTCGAAACAAGCAATGCAGTTGCAGAAGCAGCTCCTCAGGCAACAATTCCAGCTGAGAAAGAGGAAACACAAGCCAGCCCTCAATCTGAGGCAACAGTGGAAGAAACTACAACTCCAGCAGAAGAAACAGCAATCGAAACAACTGCAACAAGTGCAGAAGAAGCAAAAGAAGTAGCATCATCAAGTGAAGCTACAGCAGCAGTTTCTACTTATCAACCAGAAGAGGCGAAAACAGTTTCAACAACTTACGCGGCTCCAGCTGCGCCCGATTATGCTGGACTGGCAGTAGCGAAATCTGAAAATGCTGGCCTTCAACCACAAACAGCTGCCTTTAAAGAAGAAATCGCCAACTTGTTTGGTATCACATCCTTTAGTGGTTACCGTCCAGGAGACAGTGGAGATCACGGAAAAGGTTTGGCTATCGACTTTATGGTACCAGAAAGCTCAGAACTAGGGGATAAGATTGCGGAATACGCTATTCAAAATATGGCCAGCCGAGGAATTAGTTACATCATCTGGAAACAACGTTTCTATGCTCCATTCGATAGCAAATATGGGCCAGCCAATACTTGGAATCCAATGCCAGACCGTGGTAGCGTGACAGAAAATCACTATGATCACGTTCACGTTTCAATGAATGGATAAACCAGACTTTGTAATATCATTTTGACGAATGAGATATAGCTTTCGTGATAGGAAGCAAGTCTCGTTCGTTTTTCTTTGTCATACTCTTCGAAAGTCTCTTCAAACCACGTCAGTTTCGCCTTGCCGTACTCAAGTATAGCCTGCGGCTAGCTTCCTAGTTTGCTCTTTGATTTTCATTGAGTATCAATATGAATGGAAAATGGAAGATACCATTTTGTAATGATTTAAGCAACATTCTTGCAATCTATTTTACTTTGTATCATACTTGATTAATCAACTGTTGATTAATCAATAAAAAGAGGAAGAAATGTTAGAGATTCAAGATTTACTTTATCAACTCCGCTTGTCTGAGCAAGCGAGTACGCAATTGTTTGAAAAAAGGCTTGGGATTAGTTTGACACGGTATCAGATTTTATTATTTTTGCTGAAGCATTCCCCTTGTAATCAAATATCGGTTCAGGAGCGTTTGAAGATTGATCAGGCTGCTTTGACACGACATTTCAAGATTTTAGAAAAGGAAGGTTTGGTGGAGCGTCATCGCAATCCTGAAAATCAGCGGGAAGTGTTGGTAGAGGCTACGAAGTATGCCAAGGAGCAGTTAGTGATGAATCCCCCTCTGCAGCATATCAAGGTTAAGGAAGCGATGGAAAGTATCTTAACAGAGTCTGAAAGAACAGAACTCAGCCGTTTAGTAAATAAATTGGTTTTGGGTATTGAAAATATAGAAATTTAAGGAGAAATAGATGTCAATTATGACAACCATTTTAGCAACGATTGTTGCTTTGGAGCATTTTTACATTTTTTATTTGGAAAGTATTGCAACGCAATCAAATGCGATTAGTCGTGTCTTTAACATGGACAAGGAAGAACTGGCTCGTCCGTCGGTAAGTTCACTGTTTAAAAATCAAGGGATTTATAATGGTCTGCTAGGAGTCTTTCTCCTGTATGGGATTTATTTCTCACAGAATTTAGAAATTGTGACTATTTTTGTCTTATTTGTGATTGGTGCTGCGGCTTATAGCTCTCTCACAGCGGATAAGAAAATTATTTTAAAGCAAGGTGGACCAGCTATTTTGGCCTTGATCAGTATTTTACTCTTTAAATAAACTTTAATGCCGGTCTGATCCTCTCTAGTCCTTTTCACTCCAGAATAAGGGAAATATGTTATACTTGTTTTTAAGAAAAAAGTTTCATTGAATTTGTTTTGAGGAGTAAGAAATGAAAGTATTAGTGACAGGTTTTGAGCCCTTTGGAGGGGAAAAGGTCAATCCAGCTTTGGAGGCCATTAAAGGTTTACCAGCTGAAATCCATGGTACTGAGGTCCGTTGGTTAGAAGTGCCAACAGTCTTTCACAAATCGGCTCAAGTATTGGAAGAAGAGATGAACCGCTATCAACCTGACTTTGTCCTTTGTATCGGCCAAGCAGGTGGAAGAACCAGCTTGACACCTGAGCGAGTAGCCATTAATCAAGACGATGCACGCATTCCTGATAACGAAGGTAATCAGCCGATTGACCTTCCCATTCGAGCGGATGGTGCTTCGGCCTACTTTAGTAGTCTGCCGATTAAAGCGATGGTCCAAGCTATAAAAAAAGAGGGCTTGCCGGCCTCTGTTTCAAATACGGCAGGGACTTTTGTCTGCAATCATTTGATGTATCAGGCTCTCTATTTGGTAGAAAAGAAATTTCCACATGTTAAGGCAGGTTTTATGCACATTCCTTATATGATGGAACAGGTGGTGAATCGACCGACTACTCCAGCTATGAGTTTAGTGGACATTATGCGAGGGGTAGAAGCAGCAATCGGAGCCATGATAGAATATGGAGATGAGGACCTCAAGTTGGTAGGCGGAGAAACTCATTGATAGAAAAAAGCTTGAGGGGTCACCTTCAAGCTTTTGGACGTTTTCGAGCCAGTACTGCTCGGTAAAAAATTATTTTATTGATTTGAATGTAGGGTAGGAGTGAGAAACTAGCAATTCCAAAGGTAATCCAATTGAGGAAGTACCAAGGAAGGAGTTGTAAGTCTAGGACAAAGCGCTGAAACTTGTAGCCTTTCATCAGGAAACGGCTGGTTTTTAGGATTTGTCCTGGTTTGGCTTGTCCTAAGTCTAGGGTATCACAGAGGAGAAATTCTACCTGTGAATAGGCATAGTATTGTGGAATATAGAGACTATTTCCGACAATCATCAAGAGAATACTTGCTAGAAAGTAAAGACCAAAGGTCATGAGGAAGCGCTCGGTTTCAATTGACGAGAGATCCAGATTGGGAAATTCAGGATGAAGGACAACGAATTTCTTTGCTAAAAAGCTACTGTAAAAGAGGAAGTAAATCCCGAGTAAACTAGGAATACTCCATAAGAAGAGATAGAAGCGTTTGAGAAGGAGAGTCAAAAAGGTTTGTGAAAAGTGTTCTTCGTTAAAGAGAGTGAGACTATTTTTAACGGATAGTTCTGTATCGGGATTCTTGATGAGTCTCAGGGTTGTATAAACTGAACTGGTCAGGAGAATCGTTCCGATAAAGGAGACTAATAGTGGAAAAAGGTAGGCTTGGAATACATGACTAAGCACGCTTAAAAAGGATTGCTCTAAAATAGCCTCGTTGATACGTTCTAAGGGATTGAGGAAGCCAGACAAGATGACCAGCATGCTAGGTAAGAGATAGACGAGAAAGAGGCGGGGGTTTTCAGACTGTAATTGTCTGGCTTGCAGACGAATGGTTTTTAAATCAATTTTTGTGTTTTTCATTCTCTCATTATACCATAGTTCGTGACAGTTCCCGCTTTTTTTGATAAAATCATACAGTATGCCCTTGGGCTCAAAGTAAGAACTGGGACTGTCTTTCCCAGCTTCGGAGGTAGAAAATGTCAGATTCACCAATCAAATACCGTTTGATTAAGAAAGAAAAACATACAGGAGCACGTCTAGGGGAAATTATTACCCCACACGGAACCTTTCCAACACCTATGTTTATGCCAGTTGGAACACAAGCAACTGTCAAAACACAATCACCAGAAGAATTAAAAGAGATGGGGTCTGGAATTATTCTGTCCAACACTTATCATCTATGGCTGCGCCCTGGAGACGAACTCATTGCACGCGCAGGTGGTCTCCACAAGTTCATGAATTGGGACCAGCCAATCCTGACAGATAGTGGAGGTTTCCAGGTTTATTCTCTAGCTGATAGCCGTAATATCACAGAAGAAGGAGTAACCTTTAAAAACCATCTCAATGGTTCTAAGATGTTCCTATCGCCAGAAAAAGCTATCTCTATTCAGAATAATCTGGGCTCAGACATCATGATGTCCTTTGACGAATGTCCTCAGTTTTATCAACCTTACGACTACGTTAAGAAATCAATCGAGCGTACCAGCCGTTGGGCTGAGCGTGGTTTGAAGGCTCACCGTCGTCCACTTGACCAAGGTTTGTTTGGAATTGTGCAGGGGGCAGGATTTGAAGATCTTCGTCGCCAATCAGCTCACGACCTTGTCAGCATGGATTTCCCAGGTTACTCTATCGGTGGTTTGGCAGTGGGAGAAACCCACGAAGAGATGAATGCGGTCTTGGACTTTACAACCCAACTGCTTCCTGAAAATAAACCTCGCTATTTGATGGGTGTGGGAGCGCCAGATAGCTTGATTGATGGGGTGATTCGTGGGGTAGATATGTTTGACTGTGTCTTGCCGACTCGTATCGCTCGTAATGGGACTTGTATGACTAGTCAGGGACGTTTGGTTGTCAAAAACGCCCAGTTTGCTGAGGACTTTACGCCGCTAGATCCTGAGTGTGATTGCTACACATGTAAGAACTATACACGCGCCTATCTTCGTCATCTACTCAAGGCCGATGAAACCTTCGGTATCCGCTTGACTAGCTACCATAACCTTTACTTCTTGCTTAACCTGATGAAGCAAGTTCGACAAGCTATTATGGACGATAATCTCTTAGAATTCCGTGAGTATTTTGTTGAAAAATATGGTTATAATAAGTCAGGACGTAATTTCTAAAATGGAATGGATATAAGCTAAAAATCCTAAGTTTTCTCTTGGGATTTTTCTTCTTTTTTTGATAGAATAAAGTGTATAACGAAAGGGAGAATAAACTCGTATGCGCATTAAATGGTTTTCCTTGATTAGGATTACAGGTTTACTTTTGGTACTCTTGTATCACTTCTTTCAGACCATCTTTCCTGGAGGATTTTTCGGGGTAGATGTCTTTTTCACATTTTCAGGATTCCTGATTACGGCTCTACTCATCGAAGAATTTTCTAAAAACCATGAGATTGATTTGGTTGGATTTTTTAGGAGACGCTTTTATCGGATTGTGCCACCTGTGGTTTTGATGGTCTTGGTAACCATGCCCTTTACCTTTCTAGTTCGCCAAGATTATGTGGCTGGAATTGGGGGTCAGATTGCGGGTGTTTTAGGCTTTATGACCAACTTCTATGAACTGCTAACAGGTGGGAGTTATGAATCTCAGTTCATTCCTCATTTGTTTGTTCATAATTGGAGCTTGGCTGTTGAGGTTCACTACTATATTCTTTGGGGATTGGCAGTTTGGTTCTTATCGAAACAGTCTAGATCAAAT
Organism: uncultured Streptococcus sp.; assembly: GCA_963522215.1. Taxonomy (GTDB): domain Bacteria; phylum Bacillota; class Bacilli; order Lactobacillales; family Streptococcaceae; genus Streptococcus. Next base: position 6,580 of record CAUQXM010000013.1, read on the forward strand.
GGTCAGTTGAGGGGAATGGTCTTTCTCTTATCTGCTGTTGCCTTCTTGATTAGTTTCTTCTCCATGTTTATTGGTAGTTTTCTAGTAACCTCTTATTCTTCTGTTTACTTCTCCAGTTTAACTCATGTTTATCCATTCTTTTTAGGAAGTATCTTAGCAACGATTGTAGGCGTTCGTCAGACAACTTCTTTAGTTAAGCAGTTGGATAAGATCTGGGATTTACGAAAGACCCTGTTAGTTTTTGGAGGAGGCTTTGGTTTCCTAGTCCTTTTGACCTTCTTTGTCAAATTCACCTATCTTTTTGCCTATCTTATCGGCTTTTTACTTGCCAGTCTTGCAGCTCTTGCTATGATTTTGGCAGCGCGTGTCTTACATGAAAAGACTCCTAACGTGCAGGAGCCAAAGATGATTAGCTTTTTAGCAGATACTAGCTATGCGGTTTATCTCTTCCATTGGCCTTTCTATATCATTTTCTCGCAGTTGACATCAAATCTTCTTGCTGTCTTACTGACTTTGATTTTTTCTTATGGATTTGCCAGTCTCTCATTTTATGTATTGGAGCCGTGGATTGCAGGAAAGAGCACACCTATTTTACAAACTCTTCGTCCCCTGCCTTATATCCATACAATCCTTGCAGCAAGCACAGGAATCTTGACCATCATTGTCTGCACGGTGACCTTGTTGGCACCACAAGTCGGAGCGTTTGAGACAGACTTGACTGTCAATGGCTTGAAGCAAGCTGCAACAAATATTGGCCAGACTAAGGTGATGGCAGAACGAGCAGAAGCTGATAGTTTAGGAATTGCTGATGGCACTATGTTAATTGGTGACTCGGTGGCTCTAAGGGCAAATACAGCTCTGCAGACAGCTCTTCCTGGAGCACAGATTAATGCACAAGTCAGCAGAACAACTAAGACCGCCAATGAAATCATGCTAAACAATAGTCAGAATAAATTTTTACCCAAGATGGTGGTCATTGCAACAGGTGTGAATAACCCTGAAAATTACAAGGAAGATTGGGATAGTATCGTGAAAAATCTTCCTAAGGGACACCATATGGTTTTAGTAACTCCTTATGAGGGGGATAAGACAAAAGAGACCTATGCCATCGTTGAGAAGGCTGCTGCCTATATGAGAGAATTGGCAAAGAAGACACCGTATATCACAGTTGCTGATTGGAATCAAGTTGCAAAGGAACATCCAGAAATCTGGACAGGAACAGACCAAGTCCACTTCGGAAGCGACAACAGCAAAATTGAAGCAGGAGCAAAATTGTATGCAGATACCATTGCTACAGCCTTGCAAACAGCTCAAGACAAACCAGTCAAATCAAAATAACTTGTATTAAAAAGAGAAGAGTTGGAGAAATCCAGCTCTTTTAAAATATCTCTAGAAAATAGGTCTATACCATTTACAAATGAATCAGAAAAGTTTATAATGTAATTGACATAATAAATATCAAAAGTAATCTTTTAAGGAGGTCATTATTATGCCTAATTACGTGAAAGCGGATCAGTTTTTCTATCCATTTGGCATTCGTCGCGGTGGGTATTTAGAACTTGTGGACGGTAAATTTGGGAAACATGTGGATCAAATTCCTGAAGGAGCAGAGGTTCTTGACTATACTGGTTATAGCATTGCACCAGGTCTTGTGGATACTCATATTCATGGATATGCAGGTGTAGATGTGATGGACAACAACATTGAAGGGACATTGCATACTATGAGCGAAGGACTTCTTAGTACCGGTGTTACCAGTTTCTTGCCCACAACTTTAACAGCCACTTATGAGCAATTGCTTGCAGTCACTGAAAATCTTGGGAACCATTATAAAGAAGCAACAGGTGCTAAGATTCGTGGGATTTATTATGAAGGTCCATATTTCACAGAAACTTTTAAGGGGGCACAAAATCCAACTTATATGAGAGATCCTGGTGTTGAGGAGTTTCATTCTTGGCAGGATGCTGCAAAAGGGATGCTAAATAAAATTGCTATTGCACCAGAACGTGATGGAGTGGAAGATTTTGTACGTACTATTACAGGTGAAGGTGTGACAGTTGCACTTGGACACTCAGATGCAACATTTGAACAAGCTAAGAAGGCAGTTGATGCTGGAGCTAGTGTATGGGTACATGCCTATAATGGAATGCGTGGTTTAACACACCGCGAACTAGGTATGGTAGGAGCCATGTATGAGCTCCCACATACTTACGCAGAATTGATTTGTGATGGTTATCACGTAGATCCAAAAGCTTGTGAGATTTTACTTAAGCAAAAGGGGACAGAAAACATCGCTCTTATTACGGACTGTATGACAGCTGGTGGGCTTGAAGACGGTGACTATATGTTGGGAGAATTCCCTGTTGTAGTAGCAAATGGAACTGCACGTCTCAAATCTACTGGTAATTTGGCAGGTTCTATCCTCAAACTTAAAGATGGTATGAGAAATGTAGTCGAGTGGGGTATTGCAAATCCACACGAAGCGGTCATGATGGCTAGCCTTAACCCAGCAAAATCTGTTCATATTGACGATGTCTGTGGACAAATTCGTGAAGGCTATGACGCGGACTTTATCGTACTAGACAAAGATTTGGAATTGGTGGCTACGTATCTAGATGGTGTGAAACGTTATCAAGCATAAAAGAGAAGGCAGAAGTTAGAGATTAGCTTCTGCTTTTTTATTTATGGCACTTTACTGGTAAATAAAAAAGTTAAAAATATCACAAAAAAGCTTGAACAAATAAATGAAAAGGCTTACAATTATATTATAAATAGTACAAATAAAAAAACGGAGGAGTGCTTTATGAAAGCCTATACTTATGTTAAACCAGGACTTGCTTCTTTTGTTGATGTAGACAAACCAGTTCTTCGCAAGCCAACAGACGCTATTGTGCGTATCGTAAAAACCACTATTTGTGGAACAGACCTCCATATTATCAAAGGGGATGTTCCTGCTTGCCAAAGTGGTACCATTCTTGGTCACGAAGGGATTGGGATTGTTGAAGAAGTTGGAGAAGGAGTTTCTAACTTCAAAAAAGGCGACAAGGTCTTGATTTCTTGTGTTTGTGCCTGTGGTAAATGCTACTACTGTAAAAAAGGAATTTATGCCCACTGTGAAGACGAAGGGGGCTGGATTTTCGGTCACTTGATTGATGGTACGCAGGCTGAGTACTTACGTGTTCCTCATGCGGACAATACTCTATATCATACACCAGAAGCTTTATCAGATGAAGCCCTTGTTATGTTATCAGACATTCTTCCAACAGGTTATGAGATTGGTGTCTTGAAAGGGAAAGTAGAACCAGGCTGTAGCGTTGCGATTATTGGTTCAGGTCCAGTTGGTTTAGCAGCTCTTTTAACAGCTCAATTCTATTCACCAGCTAAATTGATTATGGTGGACCTAGATGATAATCGCTTGGAAACTGCTTTATCATTCGGTGCAACTCATAAGGTTAATTCTTCAGACCCTGAAAAAGCCATTAAAGAAATTTATGATTTGACAGATGGCCGTGGTGTAGATGTTGCTATCGAAGCTGTAGGTATTCCTGCAACATTTGATTTCTGTCAAAAGATTATCGGTGTAGACGGAACAGTAGCCAACTGTGGTGTACATGGTAAACCAGTTGAATTCGATTTGGACAAACTTTGGATTCGCAATATCAATGTAACAACTGGTTTGGTATCTACAAATACAACTCCACAATTGTTGAAAGCTCTTGAAAGTCATAAGATTGAACCAGAAAAATTGGTAACTCATTATTTCAAACTAAGTGAAATTGAAAAAGCCTATGAAGTCTTCAGTAAGGCAGCAGACCACCATGCCATTAAGGTCATTATTGAAAACGATATCTCAGAAGCTTAAGAAACAAAAAGTTTTTATCATATAAGTAAATAGAAATTCAGTCATCCATCAGATGGCTGGATTTTTTATCGAAAAATTAAGAAATGAGCATATTTCTTTTCTTGTTTAATGGAATTAGTTATAATATACGATACAAAGGAATTGAATGAATATGTATCGTGTTATAGAAATGTACGGAGATTTTGAACCCTGGTGGTTCTTAGAAGGTTGGGAAGAAGATATTGTAGCAAGTAAGAGATTTGACCAGTATTATGATGCTCTCAAATACTACAAAACTTGTTGGTTTAGATTGGAACAAGAATCCCCTCTTTATAAAAGCAGAAGCGACTTGATGACCATTTTTTGGGATCCAGAAGACCAACGCTGGTGTGATGAATGTGACGAGTATTTACAACAATACCATTCTTTGGCTCTTTTGCAGGATGAGCAGGTTATCCCAGACGAAAAATTACGTCCAGGCTATGAAAAACAAACAGGTCAGGAAAGACACCGTTCTTGCCGTATGAAATTAAGATAGAGAAAAGTAACTTTTTTGGAGTTGCTTTTTTATTTTTTCCAAATCTTTGCGAATAGTATAGGTGAGGAGGTAAGTATGGTTCAAGAAATTGCACAAGAAATCATTCGTTCGGCTCGGAAAAAAGGGGCGCAAGACATTTATTTTGTCCCTAAGTTAGACGCCTATGAGCTTCATATGAGGATAGGAGACGAGCGTTGTAAAATTGGTTGTTATGATTTTGAAAAGTTTGCGGCCGTCATCAGTCACTTTAAGTTTGTGGCGGGTATGAATGTGGGAGAAAAGCGACGTAGTCAGCTTGGTTCCTGTGATTATGAATATGACCAGAAGATGGTGTCCCTACGTTTATCTACCGTAGGCGATTATCGGGGGCATGAGAGTTTAGTTATTCGCTTGTTGCACGATGAGGAGCAGGAATTGCATTTTTGGTTTCAGGATATTGAAGAACTGGGCAAGCAGTACAGGCAACGAGGACTCTATCTTTTTGCTGGTCCAGTCGGCAGTGGTAAGACGACCCTGATGCATGAATTGGCCAAGTCCCTCTTTAAAGGACAGCAAGTCATGTCTATTGAGGATCCAGTTGAGATCAAGCAGGACGACATGCTCCAATTGCAGTTGAATGAGGCGATTGGGCTAACCTATGAAAATCTAATCAAACTTTCTTTGCGTCATCGGCCAGACCTCTTGATTATCGGAGAAATTCGGGACAGCGAGACGGCGCGTGCAGTGGTCAGAGCCAGTTTGACAGGTGCGACAGTCTTTTCAACCATTCATGCCAAGAGTATCCGAGGTGTTTATGAACGCCTGTTGGAGTTGGGTGTGAGTGAGGAGGAATTAGCGGTCGTTCTGCAAGGAGTCTGCTACCAGAGATTAATCGGGGGAGGAGGAATCGTTGACTTTGCAAACAAAGACTATCAAGAACACCAGCCAACTAGCTGGAATGAACAGATTGACCAGCTTCTTAAAGATGGACATATCACAAGTCTTCAGGCTGAAACGGAAAAAATTAGCTACAGCTAAGCAAAAAAATATCATCACCTTGTTTAACAATCTCTTTTCCAGCGGTTTTCATCTGGTGGAGACTATCTCCTTTTTAGATAGGAGTGCCTTGTTGGACAAGCAGTGCGTGACCCAGATGCGTACGGGCTTGTCTCAGGGGAAATCATTCTCAGAAATGATGGAAAGTTTGGGATTTTCAAGTGCCATTGTCACTCAGTTATCCCTAGCGGAAGTCCATGGAAATCTCCACCTGAGTTTGGGAAAGATAGAAGAGTATCTAGACAATCTGGCTAAGGTCAAGAAAAAATTAATTGAAGTAGCGACCTATCCCTTGATTTTGCTGGGTTTTCTTTTCTTAATTATGCTGGGGCTACGGAACTATCTATTACCCCAACTGGATAGTAGCAATATTGCCACCCAAATTATCGGTAATCTGCCACAAATTTTTCTAGGAATGGTAGGGTTTGTCTCAGTAGGTGTCCTTTTAGCACTCACTTTTTATAAAAGAAGTTCTAAGATGCGCATCTTTTCTATCTTAGCACGCATTCCTTTTCTTGGAATCTTTGTTCAGACCTATTTGACAGCCTATTACGCGCGTGAATGGGGGAATATGATTTCGCAGGGGATGGAGCTGACGCAGATTTTTCAGATCATGCAGGAACAAGGCTCTCAGCTCTTTAAAGAAATCGGTCAAGATCTAGCTCGAGCTCTGCAAAATGGTCGGGAATTTTCTCAGACGATAGGAACCTATCCTTTCTTTAAAAAGGAGTTGAGTCTCATCATCGAGTATGGGGAAGTCAAGTCTAAGCTGGGGAGTGAGTTGGAAATCTATGCTGAAAAAACTTGGGAAGCCTTTTTTACCCGAGTCAACCGCACCATGAATTTGGTGCAGCCACTGGTCTTTATCTTTGTGGCTCTGATTATCGTTTTACTTTATGCGGCAATGCTCATGCCCATGTATCAAAATATGGAGGTAAATTTTTAAAATGAAAAAAATGATGACATTCTTGAAAAAAGCTAAGGTTAAAGCTTTTACACTTGTAGAGATGTTGGTGGTCTTGCTCATCATCAGCGTGCTTCTCTTGCTCTTTGTACCTAATTTGACCAAGCAAAAAGAGGCAGTCAATGACAAAGGAAAAGCTGCTGTTGTTAAGGTGGTGGAAAGCCAGGCAGAGCTTTATAGCTTAGCTAAAAATGAAGAGGCTAGCCTAAGAAAGTTACAAGACGATGGACGCATCACGGAAGAACAGGCTAAAGCTTATAAAGAATACCATGATAAAAATGGAGGAGCGAATCGTAAAGTCAATGATTAAGGCCTTTACCATGTTGGAAAGTCTCTTGGTTTTGGGACTTGTGAGTATCCTTGCCTTGGGCTTGTCAGGCTCTGTACAGTCCACTTTTGCGGCGGTAGAGGAGCAAATTTTCTTTATGGAGTTTGAAGAACTCTATCGGGAAACCCAAAAACGCAGTATAGCCAGTCAGCAAAAGACTAGTCTAAACTTAGATGGGCAGACGATTAGCAATGGCAGTCAAAAGTTGACAGTTCCTAAAGGAATTCAGGCACCATCAGGCCAAAGTATTACATTTGACCGAGCTGGGGGCAATTCGTCCCTGGCTAAGGTTGAATTTCAGACCAGTAAAGGAGCGATTCGTTATCAATTATATCTAGGAAATGGAAAAATTAAACGCATTAAGGAAACAAAAAATTAGGGCAGTGATTTTACTGGAAGCAGTAGTCGCTTTAGCTATCTTTGCCAGCATTGCGACCCTTCTTTTAGGACAAATTCAGAAAAATAGGCAGGAAGAAGCAAAAATCTTGCAGAAAGAAGAGATCTTGCGTGTAGCTAAGATGGCTTTGCAGACAGGGCAAAATCAGGTAAACATAAACGGAGTTGAGATTCAGGTGTTTTCTAGTGAAAAGGGATTGGAGGTTTATCATGGTTCAGAACAGTTGTTGGCTATCAAAGAGCCATAAAATCAAGGCTTTTACCTTGTTAGAATCCCTGATTGCCCTCATTGTCATCAGTGGAAGCTTACTTCTCTTTCAAGCCATGAGTCAGCTCCTCATTTCAGAAGTTCGCTACCAGCAGCAAAGCGAGCAAAAAGAGTGGCTCTTGTTTGTGGATCAGCTGGAGGCAGAATTAGACCGTTCGCAGTTCGAAAAAGTAGAAGGCAATCGCATTTATATGAAGCAGGATGGCAAGGAAATTGCGATAGGCAAGTCTAAATCGGACGATTTTCGGAAAACCGATGCCAGTGGACGCGGTTATCAGCCCATGGTTTATGGCCTCAAATCAGCTCAGATTACAGAGGACAATCAGTTGGTTCGTTTTCGTTTCCGCTTCCAAAAAGGCTTAGAAAGGGAGTTCATCTATCGTGTGGAAAAAAGTTAAGGCAGGAGTCCTCCTATATGCGGTCACCATGGCAGCTATTTTCAGCCTTTTGTTGCAATTTTACTTGAACCGACAAGTCGCCCACTATCAAGGCTATGCTTTGAATAAAGAAAAATTAATCGCTTTTGCCATGGCCAAGCGAACCAAGGATAAAGCCGAGCAAGAAAGTGGGGAGCAGATCTTTAATCTAGGTCGGGTAAGCTATCAAAACAAGAAAACAGGCTTGGTGACAAGGGTTCGTACGCCTAAGAGTCAATATGAGTTCCTATTTCCTTCAGTCAAAATCAAAGAAGAGAAAAAAGATGAAAAGAAAGAGGCAACGACTGATTCAAGCGAAAAAGCGGAGAAGAAAAAATCAGAAGAGAAGGTTGAAAAGAAAGAGAATTCCTAGCCAATCAAGATACTTTGTGCTAAACTAAAAATATGAAACATGATTTTAACCACAAAGCAGAAACTTTTGATTCACCTAAAAATATCTTCCTAGCAAACTTGGTTTATCAAGCTATCGACAAACAGCTTGATCTTCTATCAGACAAAGAAATTTTGGATTTCGGTGGAGGGACGGGTCTATTAGCCTTGCCCCTAGCCAAGCAGTCTAAGTCTGTTACTCTTGTAGATATTTCTGAGAAAATGCTGGAGCAAGCTCGTTTGAAAGCGGAACAGCAAGAAATCAAGAATATCCAGTTTTTGGAACAAGATTTATTGGAAAATCCCTTGAAGCAAGAGTTTGATCTCATTGTTGTTAGTCGGGTTCTTCATCATATGTCTGATTTGGATATAGCCCTCTCACTGTTTCATCAACATCTGAGAGAAAACGGACAACTCCTCATTGCTGATTTTACCAAGACGGAGACCAACCATCACGGCTTTGAATTGCCTGAATTGGAAAACAAGCTAATTGGGTATGGTTTTTCATCTGTGCATAGTCAGATTCTCTATAGCGCTGAAGACCTGTTTCAAGGAAATTACTCAGAACTCTTTTTAACAGTAGCCCAAAAATCACTCGCCTAGTCAGGGAGTGATTTTTCTATAAGGATGGAAAAAAGAAGGGAAATTTGATAAGATAGGAATATGGATTTTGAAAAAATTGAACAAGCTTATACGTATTTACTAGAGAATGTCCAAGTCATCCAAAGTGATTTGGCGACCAACTTTTATGACGCCTTGGTGGAGCAAAACAGCATCTATCTGGATGGTGGAACTGAGCTAAATCAGGTCAAAGAGAACAATCAGGCTCTTAAACGCTTAGCACTTCGCAAAGAAGAATGGCTCAAGACCTACCAGTTTCTCTTGATGAAAGCTGGACAGACAGAGCCCCTACAGGCCAATCACCAGTTTACACCAGATGCTATTGCTTTACTTTTGGTGTTTATTGTGGAAAAGTTGTTTAAAGAGGAGGAGATCACTATCCTCGAAATGGGTTCTGGGATGGGAATTCTAGGCGCTACTTTCTTGACCTCGCTTGATAAAAAGGTGGATTACTTGGGAATGGAAGTGGATGATTTGCTGATTGATTTGGCAGCTAGCATGGCAGATGTAATTGGTTTGCAGGCTGGCTTTGTCCAAGGAGATGCCGTTCGTCCACAAATGCTCAAAGAAAGCGACGTGGTCATCAGCGACTTGCCTGTCGGCTATTATCCTGATGATGCCGTTGCGTCGCGTCATCAAGTTGCTTCTAGCCAAGAACATACTTACGCCCATCACTTGCTCATGGAACAAGGACTTAAGTATCTCAAGTCAGATGGATACGCTATTTTTCTCGCTCCGAGTGATTTGTTGACCAGTCCTCAGAGTGATTTGTTGAAAGGCTGGTTGAAAGAGGAGGCGAATCTAGTTGCCATGATTAGTTTGCCTGAAAATCTCTTTGCTAATGCTAAACAATCTAAGACTATTTTCATCTTACAGAAGAAAAGTGAAATAGCAGTAGAGCCTTTTGTTTATCCACTTGCTAGCTTGCAAGATGCAAGTGTTTTAATGAAATTTAAAGAAAATTTTCAAAAATGGACTCAAGGTACTGAAATATAAAATAGATTTTGTTATAATAGATGAAAACGCTTAAAAAGGGGTATCATGTTATGACAAAAACAATTGCAATCAATGCGGGAAGTTCAAGTTTGAAATGGCAATTATACTTAATGCCAGAAGAAAAAGTATTGGCGAAAGGCTTGATTGAACGTATCGGTTTGAAAGATTCAATTTCAACTGTAAAATTTGATGGCCGTTCTGAACAACAAATTTTGGATATCGAAAATCACACACAAGCTGTTAAAATCTTATTGGATGACTTGATTCGTTTCGATATTATCAAGGCTTATGATGAGATTACAGGTGTTGGACACCGTGTTGTTGCAGGTGGAGAATATTTCAAAGAATCGACAGTTGTTGAGGGTGATGTTTTAGAAAAAATTGAAGAGTTGAGTTTGTTGGCTCCTCTCCACAATCCAGCCAATGCAGCAGGTGTTCGTGCCTTCAAGGAATTGTTGCCAGACATTACCAGTGTAGTTGTTTTTGATACTTCATTCCACACAACTATGCCAGAGAAAGCTTATCGCTACCCTCTACCAACAAAATATTACACAGAAAACAAGGTTCGTAAATATGGTGCCCACGGTACAAGTCACCAGTTTGTAGCAGGAGAAGCAGCAAAACTCTTGGGCCGTCCATTAGAAGACTTGAAATTGATTACTTGCCACATCGGTAATGGTGCTTCTATTACAGCTGTTAAGGGTGGTCAATCTGTAGATACTTCAATGGGATTCACTCCACTTGGTGGTGTGATGATGGGAACACGTACAGGAGATATTGACCCAGCTATCATTCCTTACTTAATGCAATATACAGAGGATTTTAACACGCCTGAAGACATTAGTCACGTTCTTAATCGTGAATCAGGACTAATGGGGGTTTCAGGTAAATCTAGTGATATGCGTGATGTGATTGCTGCTATGGAAGAAGGGAACCACGATGCCACTTTGGCTTATGAAATGTATGTTGATCGTATCCAAAAACATATCGGTCAATACCTTGCGGTCCTAAATGGAGCAGATGCTATTATCTTTACTGCAGGTATCGGTGAAAATGCTGCAAACGTACGTGAAGATGTTATCTCAGGTATCTCTTGGTTTGGCTGTGATGTTGACCCAGAAAAGAACGTCTTTGGTGTGACAGGAGACATCTCAACAGAGGCAGCGAAAATTCGTGTCTTGGTTATTCCAACAGATGAAGAATTGGTCATTGCCCGTGACGTTGAACGTTTGAAAAAATAACTAAAATCAGTAAAAATATTCCGTACAAGGAGTTGGGAAAGAGATTTTTCCAGCTTCTTTTTCTGATGGAATTGTCCAAAACCTTGCTATGATTGGCTTTTTTGAAAAATATGGTATAATAGTAGTAATTTAATAGATGGAGTTGAGTTTTGAAGAAAAACTTTCGTGTAAAAAGAGAGAAAGATTTTAAGGCGATTTTCAAGGAGGGGACAAGTTTTGCCAATCGCAAATTTGTTGTCTACCAATTAGAAAACCAGAAAAACCATTTTCGAGTAGGTCTATCAGTTAGCAAAAAACTGGGGAATGCCGTCACTAGAAATCAAATCAAACGACGAATCCGACATATTATCCAGAATGCAAAAGGGAGTCTGGTAGAAGATGTCGACTTTGTTGTCATTGCTCGAAAAGGAGTCGAAACCTTGGGATACGCAGAGATGGAGAAAAATCTACTCCACGTATTAAAATTATCAAAGATTTACCAGGAAGGAAATGGGAGTGAAAAAGAAACTACAGTTGACTAGTTTGCTAGGACTGTCTCTATTGATCATGACAGCCTGTGCGACAAATGGGACAACTAGCGATATTACAGCCGATTCGGCTGATTTTTGGAGTAAATTTGTTTACTTCTTTGCGGAAATCATTCGCTTTTTATCGTTTGATATCAGTATCGGAGTGGGGATTATTCTCTTTACGGTCTTGATTCGTACAGTTCTCTTGCCAGTCTTTCAAGTGCAAATGGTGGCTTCTAGAAAAATGCAGGAAGCTCAACCACGCATTAAGGCGCTTCGAGAACAATATCCAGGTCGAGATATGGAAAGTAGAACCAAGCTAGAGCAAGAAATGCGTAAAGTCTTTAAAGAAATGGGTGTCAGACAGTCAGATTCTCTTTGGCCGATTTTGATTCAGATGCCGGTTATCTTGGCCTTGTTCCAAGCTCTATCAAGAGTTGACTTTTTAAAGACAGGTCATTTCTTATGGATTAACCTTGGTGGTGTGGATACAACCCTTGTTCTTCCGATTTTAGCGGCAGTATTTACCTTTTTAAGTACTTGGTTGTCTAATAAAGCCTTGTCTGAGCGTAATGGAGCTACGACTGCGATGATGTATGGGATTCCAGTCTTGATTTTTATCTTTGGGGTTTATGCTCCGAGCGGAGTTGCTCTCTACTGGGCAGTGTCTAATGCTTATCAAGTCTTGCAAACCTATTTCTTGAATAATCCATTCAAGATTATCGCAGAGCGCGAGGCCGTAGTACAGGCACAGAAAGATTTGGAAAATAGAAAAAGAAAAGCCAAGAAAAAGGCTCAGAAAACGAAATAATAAGGAGGAATCTGGTAATGGTAGTATTTACAGGTTCAACTGTTGAAGAAGCAATCCAGAAAGGATTGAAAGAATTAGATATTCCAAGAATGAAGGCTCATATCAAAGTCATTTCTCGTGAGAAAAAAGGGTTTCTTGGTTTATTTGGTAAAAAACCAGCCCAAGTGGATATCGATGCTATTAGTGAAACGACAGTTGTAAAAGCAAACCAACAAGCTGTAAAGGGAGTTCCAAAACAAATCAATGATTTGAATGAGCCTGTTAAAACAGTCAGTGAAGCAACTGTTGATTTGGGGCATGTTGTAGAAGCAATTAAAAAGATTGAAGAGGGAGGCCAAGGTATTTCTGATGAAGTCAAGGCTGAAATCTTAAAACATGAAAGACATGCCAGCACTATCTTGGAAGAAACTGGTCACATTGAGATTTTAAATGAATTACAACTTGAAGAAACTGCTCTCGAAGGAGAAGTAGAAACTCCTAATATTGAAAGCCAAGCCGAGCAAACTGAAAGTCAAGAATTAAAAGATTTGGGCTTGAAGGTGGAGCCAAGCTTTGATATTGAACAAGTAGCTACGGAAGTAGCGACTTATGTCCAAACAATCATTGATGATATGGACGTTGAGGCGACGATTTCAAATGATTATAACCGTCGTAGCATCAATTTGCAAATTGATACAAATGAGCCAGGGCGTATTATCGGTTACCATGGTAAAGTTTTGAAGGCCTTGCAACTATTGGCTCAAAATTATCTTTACAACCGCTATTCAAGAACCTTCTATATTACAATCAATGTCAATGATTATGTTGAACACCGTGCAGAAGTTTTGCAGACCTATGCGCAAAAATTGGCGACTCGTGTTTTAGAAGAAGGTCGCAGCCGACAAACAGATCCAATGTCAAATAGCGAACGCAAGATTATCCATCGCATTATTTCACGCATGGATGGCGTGACGAGTTATTCTGAGGGTGACGAGCCAAATCGCTATGTTGTCGTAGATGCAGAATAAGCAAAGCAAAATCAGGTTAATCCTGATTTTTTGCTAGCTAGAGGAGATTAAACTAATGTTGAATAAGATAAGAGACTATCTAGACTTTGCTGGTTTACAGTACCGTAATCCTGATAAAGCGGGAGAAGAACGAGAGAAAATGATGGCATTTCGCCACAAAGGTCAAGAGGCCAGAAAGGCTTTTACAGAGCTAGCCAAAGCCTTTCAAGCAAGCCATCCAGAATGGCAACTTCAACAGACTAGCCAGTGGATGAACCAAGCGCAGCGCTTGCGACCACATTTCTGGGTCTATCTACAGAGAGACGGACAAGTGACAGAGCCTATGCTAGCCTTACGTTTGTACGGGAATCCTTCTGATTTTGGTATTTCCTTAGAAGTCAGCTTCATTGAGCGCAAGAAAGATGAGCAAACTCTAGGCAAGCAGGCTAAAGTTTTAGAAATTCCAACCGTTGAAGGGATTTATTATCTAGTCTACTCTGATGGTCAAAGTCAAAGATGGGAGGCGAACGAAGAAAATCGTCAGGTCTTAGTCGAGAAGGTAGGCGGTCAAGAAGTCCGAAAAGTGTTAGTTAAAGCAGATGTTTCTATCATAGAAAATCAATCATTAGAAGTGATTTTAGAAAAATTAGAAGATGCTTATGAACGCTTACTTCCCTACTATCAGGCGACCAGAGGGTAGCAAATAGAATACTTATTTACGTCGAATTGTTTAATTGCTATTCTATGTATTTTTTCATATAATAGTAAAATAGAATGTGTGATCCAATAATCACCTCAAATAGAAAGGAAATTCTATGTCAAATCTATCTGTTAATGCAATCCGTTTCCTAGGTATTGACGCCATCAACAAAGCCAACTCAGGTCACCCAGGTGTGGTTATGGGAGCAGCTCCGATGGCTTACAGCCTCTTTACAAAACAACTTCGTATCAATCCAGCTCAACCAAACTGGATTAACCGCGACCGCTTTATTCTTTCAGCTGGTCATGGTTCAATGCTCCTTTATGCTCTTCTTCACCTTTCTGGCTTTGAAGATGTCAGCATGGATGAGATCAAGAGCTTCCGTCAATGGGGTTCAAAAACACCAGGTCACCCAGAATTTGGCCATACAGCAGGGATTGATGCTACGACAGGTCCTCTAGGTCAAGGGATTTCAACTGCCACTGGTTTTGCCCAAGCAGAACGTTTCTTGGCAGCCAAATATAACCGCGAAGGTTACAATATCTTTGACCACTATACATACGTTATCTGTGGAGACGGAGATTTGATGGAAGGTGTCTCAAGTGAGGCGGCTTCATACGCAGGTTTGCAAAAACTAGATAAGTTGGTTGTCCTTTATGATTCAAATGACATCAACTTGGATGGTGAGACAAAGGATTCCTTTACAGAAAGTGTTCGTGACCGTTACAATGCTTACGGTTGGCATACAGCCTTGGTTGAAGATGGAACAGACTTGGAAGCTATCCATGCTGCTATCGAAACAGCTAAAGCTTCAGGCAAACCATCTTTGATTGAAGTGAAGACTGTTATTGGATACGGTTCTCCAAACAAACAGGGAACTAATGCCGTACACGGTGCTCCTCTTGGAGCAGATGAAACTGCAGCAACTCGTCAAGCCCTTGGTTGGGACTACGAACCATTTGAAATCCCAGAACAAGTATATGCTGATTTCAAAGAACATGTTGCAGACCGTGGTGCATCAGCTTATGAAGCATGGGCAAAACTAGTCGCAGATTACAAAGAAGCGCATCCAGAATTGGCTGCAGAAGTGGAAGCAATTATCGAAGGGCGCGATCCAGTTGAAGTGACTCCAGCAGACTTCCCAGCCTTAGAAAATGGCTTCTCTCAAGCAACTCGTAACTCGAGTCAGGATGCTTTGAACGTTGTGGCAGCTAAGTTACCAACCTTCTTAGGTGGATCAGCAGACCTAGCTCACTCAAACATGACTTATATCAAGACTGATGGACTTCAAGATGATACCAATCGCTTGAACCGTAACATTCAGTTTGGTGTTCGTGAATTTGCTATGGGAACAATCTTGAACGGGATGGCTCTTCACGGTGGACTTCGTGTATACGGTGGAACTTTCTTCGTCTTCTCTGACTATGTGAAGGCAGCTGTTCGCTTGTCAGCCTTACAAGGACTTCCTGTGACTTATGTCTTTACCCACGATTCTATTGCGGTTGGGGAAGACGGTCCGACTCACGAACCAGTTGAGCATTTAGCAGGTCTTCGTGCCATGCCAAATCTGAATGTTTTCCGTCCAGCAGATGCGCGTGAAACGCAAGCAGCTTGGTACCTTGCAGTGACAAGCGAAAAAACACCAACTGCCCTTGTCTTGACACGTCAAAACTTGACTGTTGAAGAAGGAACAGACTTCGACAAGGTTGCAAAAGGTGCTTATGTTGTCTATGAAAATGCAGCAGACTTTGATACCATCTTGATTGCGACAGGTTCAGAGGTTAATCTTGCTGTCTCAGCTGCCAAAGAATTGGCTAGTCAAGGAGCAAAAGTCCGCGTAGTCAGCATGCCATCTACAGATGTCTTTGATAAACAAGATGCAGCATACAAGGAAGAAATTCTTCCAAATGCAGTTCGCCGTCGTGTTGCAGTCGAAATGGGTGCAACTCAAAACTGGTACAAATATGTTGGACTAGATGGTGCTGTTCTCGGTATTGATACCTTCGGAGCCTCTGCCCCAGCACCAAAAGTATTGGCAGAATATGGCTTTACTGTCGAAAATCTTGTAAAAGTCGTTCAAAATTTGAAATAATCCTAAAAATCAGGGCGCAAGCTCTGGTTTTTCTTATTAGAAAAGCAAGGTACAATCTTGTAAAAGTAGCTGAAATTTGATATAGTAGTCCTATGTAAAAGACAAAGGAGAAGAAAATGAATCCAAATTATACATTTTTAATTATGCTTGCAGCGATGTTGGGCTTGATGTTCTTTATGCAACGCTCTCAAAAGAAACAAGCACAAAAACGTATGGAAAGCTTAAATAAACTACAAAAAGGCTATGAAGTGATTACAATCGGTGGACTTTACGGAACAGTCGATGAAGTAGATACTGAGAAGAGAACGATTGTTCTGGATGTAGATGGAGTTTACTTGACTTTTGAACTAGCTGCTATCAAGACAGTATTACCGCTGAAAGAAACAGCTTCACTCGAAGGTGCAATTGAAAAATAAGACGGGATTACTAACTCCCGTTTTTCTATAAGAGAAAGGAAATGGGATGAAAAAACTAGTCTTTGTCTGTCTGGGAAATATTTGTCGTAGCCCTATGGCCGAGTTTGTTATGAAATCAATGACAGATAATTATGAAATCCAAAGTCGAGCGACTTCTTCTTGGGAACATGGCAATCCGATTCATAAGGGAACTCAAGGGATTTTTCAACAGTATGAGATTCCTTATGAAAAAGGTAAGACATCGCTTCAGATTAGTAAGGAAGATTTTGAAGCCTTTGATTATATTATCGGAATGGACGCTTCAAATGTTTCTGACTTACGTCAGATGTGTCCAGTAGACTGTCAAGATAAGATTTACTCATTTGCATCTGAAAGTGTTCCAGATCCTTGGTATACAGGAGATTTTGAGGAAACCTATCAGCGTGTTCAAGAGGGTTGTCAAGCTTGGTTAGAACGTTTAGAAAAGGGGAGTGAAGATGGAAAATCTTAAGAATTTTTACGACAAGTATCGTGTCTATCTGACTCGTCCACGTTTAGAGATTTTGGCAGTAGTTACCATTGTTTTCTGTGCTGTACTCGTCTTTTTTCTAAATATTCCCGGAAAAGGTGTTCTAAAGCTTGATAATGGAACGATTGTTTACGACGGCAGTCTTGTACGTGGTAAAATGAATGGCCAAGGTACCATTACCTTCCAAAATGGAGACCAGTATACTGGTGGTTTCAACAATGGAGCCTTCAACGGAAAAGGTACCTTTCAATCTAAAGAAGGCTGGACCTACGAAGGTGATTTTGTAAATGGTCAGGCTGAAGGAAAAGGGAAACTAACAACAGAACAAGAAGTCGTTTATGAAGGGACTTTTAAACAAGGCGTTTTTCAACAAAAATAAAGCCTCCTTATCAAAGGAGGTATTGTTAGAATGTTTAAGTAAGCGCTTACCTGTAAATCCCTATCTTTCCAAGTCCCTCTTCCAAGCAAGTTTGTGAAATAAAAAAATATTTGAAATAAATTTCACAAACTTTAAAGAAAAAGCTTGCTAAGAAAAGAAAATAACAAACATTTCACAAGGTGTTAAAAATTCTTTGTGAAATGTTTATGAAACTGTTTACAAAGTTGAAATAATGCGTTATAATAAACTTGTGAAAAAATTAACAAAGGATATCAATCCTTGAAAGCTATGGAGGAAAATATGGCTGATAAAAAAACTGTGACACCAGAGGAAAAGAAACTCGCTGCTGAAAAGCATGTCGATGGATTGGTGCAAAAAGCTCTAGTTGCTCTTGATGAAATGCGTAAGTTGGATCAAGAGCAGGTTGACTACATCGTTGCCAAAGCATCAGTAGCAGCTTTGGATGCCCACGGAGAATTGGCTTTACATGCCTTTGAAGAAACAGGACGTGGTGTATTTGAAGATAAAGCAACTAAGAACTTATTTGCTTGTGAACACGTAGTAAACAACATGCGCCACACTAAAACAGTTGGTGTTATTGAAGAAGATGATGTAACAGGATTGACTCTTATTGCTGAACCAGTTGGTGTTGTTTGTGGTATCACTCCAACAACAAACCCAACATCAACAGCAATCTTCAAATCATTGATTTCATTGAAGACACGTAACCCAATCGTCTTTGCTTTCCACCCATCAGCACAAGAATCATCTGCTCATGCAGCTCGTATCGTTCGCGATGCAGCTATCGCAGCAGGAGCTCCTGAAAACTGCGTACAGTGGATCACTGAACCATCTATGGAAGCAACAAGTGCACTTATGAACCACGAAGGTGTTGCAACAATCCTTGCAACAGGTGGTAATGCCATGGTTAAAGCTGCATACTCATGTGGTAAACCAGCTCTTGGGGTAGGTGCCGGAAACGTTCCAGCTTATGTTGAAAAATCAGCTAACATCCGTCAAGCTGCACACGATATCGTCATGTCTAAATCATTTGATAATGGTATGGTCTGTGCATCAGAACAAGCGGTTATCATTGATAAAGAAATTTACGATGAATTTGTAGCAGAGTTCAAATCTTACCACACTTACTTTGTAAACAAAAAAGAAAAAGCTCTTCTTGAAGAATTCTGCTTCGGCGTGAAAGCAAACAGCAAAAACTGTGCTGGTGCGAAATTGAACGCTGACATCGTTGGTAAACCAGCAACTTGGATTGCAGAACAAGCAGGATTTACAGTTCCAGAAGGAACAAACATTCTTGCTGCAGAATGTAAAGAAGTTGGTGAAAATGAGCCATTGACTCGTGAAAAATTGTCACCAGTTATCGCAGTTTTGAAATCTGAAAGCCGTGAAGATGGTATTACTAAGGCTCGTCAAATGGTTGAATTTAACGGTCTTGGTCACTCAGCAGCTATCCACACAGCTGACGAAGAATTGACTAAAGAATTTGGTAAAGCTGTTAAAGCTATTCGTGTTATCTGTAACTCACCTTCTACTTTCGGTGGTATCGGGGACGTTTACAATGCCTTCTTGCCATCATTGACACTCGGATGTGGTTCTTACGGACGTAACTCAGTTGGGGATAACGTTAGTGCCATTAACCTTTTGAATATCAAAAAAGTCGGAAGACGGAGAAATAACATGCAATGGATGAAACTTCCTTCAAAAACATACTTTGAACGTGATTCAATTCAATACCTTCAAAAATGTCGTGACGTTGAACGTGTCATGATCGTTACTGACCATGCCATGGTAGAGCTTGGTTTCCTTGATCGTATCATCGAACAACTTGATCTTCGTCGCAATAAGGTTGTTTACCAAATCTTTGCTGATGTAGAACCAGATCCAGATATCACAACTGTAAACCGTGGTACTGAGATTATGCGTGCCTTCAAACCAGATACAATCATCGCTCTCGGTGGTGGATCTCCAATGGATGCTGCTAAAGTAATGTGGCTCTTCTACGAACAACCAGAAGTGGACTTCCGTGACCTTGTCCAAAAATTCATGGATATCCGTAAACGTGCCTTCAAATTCCCATTACTTGGTAAGAAGACTAAATTTATCGCGATCCCAACTACATCTGGTACAGGATCTGAAGTAACTCCATTTGCCGTTATCTCTGATAAAGCAAACAACCGCAAATACCCAATCGCTGACTACTCATTGACACCAACTGTGGCAATCGTAGACCCTGCCTTGGTATTGACAGTTCCTGGATTTGTTGCTGCGGATACTGGTATGGACGTATTGACTCACGCGACTGAAGCTTACGTATCACAAATGGCTAGCGACTACACTGACGGTCTTGCACTTCAAGCAATCAAACTTGTATTCGAAAATCTTGAAAGCTCAGTTAAAAATGCAGACTTCCACTCACGTGAGAAAATGCATAATGCTTCAACAATCGCTGGTATGGCCTTTGCCAATGCCTTCCTAGGTATTTCTCACTCAATGGCCCATAAGATTGGTGCGCAATTCCACACAATCCACGGTCGTACTAATGCAATTTTGCTTCCATACGTCATCCGCTACAACGGTACACGTCCAGCTAAGACAGCAACATGGCCTAAGTACAACTACTACCGTGCAGATGAGAAGTACCAAGATATCGCTCGTATGCTTGGACTTCCAGCTTCTACTCCAGAAGAAGGTGTGGAATCTTACGCAAAAGCTGTCTATGAACTTGGTGAGCGCGTAGGTATCCAAATGAACTTCAAAGCACAAGGTATCGACGAAAAAGAATGGAAAGAACATTCACGTGAATTAGCCTTCCTTGCTTACGAAGACCAATGTTCACCAGCTAACCCACGCCTTCCAATGGTTGACCATATGCAAGAAATCATCGAAGATTCTTACTATGGCTACAAAGAAAGACCAGGACGCCGTAAATAATTGTTTATCAGCCTAGAGGCAGGGAATCCCTGTCTCTTTTTTTGTAATTCTATTTGAAAAATGGTATAATCATCGCATATATTTATTTGAAAATCAAATCTTTTATAATCATGCGAGGGGCAAATGAACAAGATAAATGAGTTAGGGGATAAAGTGCGACTTTTAAGAGAGGAGAAAGGACTTAGTCGTCCAGTTTTTTGTGGGGATGAGTCTGAATTATCAGTGCGTCAGTTGGTGAGAATCGAAAAAGGAGAATTTCGACCGACGATAAAAACACTAGAATATATTGCAGAACGATTAGAAATTCCGTCCTACGTCTTGATGCCAGATTATAAGGAACTGCCTAAACGCTACCAAGAATTAAAGTACTTTCTTTTACATCACCCTGACTATGGAGACAAGGAGTTGCAAGAACAAAAGGAAGAATATTTTGATGAGATTTTTGAGTGTTTTTATGATGACCTGCCCCGTGATGAGAAGATGATAGTGGACTGCCTTCAGGCAATAGATGCAGTGAGAGCGACTAGTAATTCTTTATACGGAAGTGGTGTGATTGAGGACAGTCTTCAAGACTTACTATCCAGAGATGTATATAAGGCTGAGGAATTGTTGAAATTGAGACTGTATTTTCTTTGTCAGTTAATGGATGGTTTAAACGAGGGTGAGATAAAAAAGTCTGAGCATGAAACTATTCTTTATTTTCATGACAAATTAAGTTCTCAGGTTGATAAGATAGAGTTCGATTGTTTGGACTTACTTAGAGACTCCTTGTTAGCTTCTTTAACTTGTATAGAAATTATGGGGCTGTTTCATTATTTTAAGAGGGCAGTTGAGACCTTAAATAAAATAGGGCAAAAAACACGAGATTTCCAAAAGCAACCGATTGTCTTGATGGTGGAGTGGAAATATTATATTCAGATGGATTATGAAACAGCCAAACAAAAGTATGAAGAAGCAAAAATGATGGCGAGGATGTTTGGCAATGAGAAGTTACTCGTTAGTTTAGATAATGAATGGGCCGAGGATCTAGAAAGATATCGTTAAAGAGTTTATAGGAGTGACATTTCTGTCATTGGGGAAATGTCGCTTTTTTGTTAAAATGAAT
This sequence comes from uncultured Streptococcus sp., assembly GCA_963522215.1. Lineage (GTDB taxonomy): Bacteria > Bacillota > Bacilli > Lactobacillales > Streptococcaceae > Streptococcus. The sequence goes on from CAUQXM010000013.1 coordinate 28,072, forward strand.
TTTACTTGATATACATCCAGAAGCAAACTAGGGAATAGAGAGAAAGTTCTAAGTAGTAGGCTTAAAGGGTAAATCAGTGCTGATATAGCTTGAAGGATTTTCTATCAGTATGATGTATGACGATAACAGTTTTAAACAAGGGGGAAAGAATGTCCATTTTATCCATTAAAAATATTTCAAAGTTTTACACTTTGGACGGTAAACATCAAGAGCAGGCTCTAAGAAATATTAACCTGCAGATTGCAAAAGGTAAAATTACAGCGATTTACGGTCCGTCAGGCTGTGGCAAAACTAGCTTGCTAAACATTATCAGTGGTCTAGATAGACAATATGAAGGAGTTTTAGAATTTAAAGGGGAATCCCTCCGTGACTTATCAGAGATTGAACTAACTCAATTTCGTAAAGATAAGATTGGATTTGTGTTTCAAAATTTTAACCTCATTCCTCATCAGTCTGTCTTGGACAATGTCAAGCTACCTCTCTATGTCAAAGATTTATCTGATAGGGAGATGACAATGATTGCAAAGGAGCAATTAAGTAACTTGGGCATGGAGCCTTTTATGGCTAAAAATGTTAAACAGCTTTCTGGCGGGCAAAAGCAACGTGTAGCAATCGCGCGTGCACTGGTAAATCAGCCTGATATGATTGTAGCAGATGAGCCAACGGGTTCGCTGGATTCTCAATCCCAAGAAATGGTATTGGAGGTATTTAAAAATTTAGCCCAAACAGGGAAAACAGTATTGATTGTAACCCATAATCCAGAGGTTGCCGAATATGCAGATGTGATTATCAAAATGAAGGATGGTGAAGTCGTTGAAGAAGTCAAAAAATAAAGGATTATCATTGAAAAACAAATTCAAACTTTCTTTAAATAACTTTATGGAAAGAAAGTGGCGTAACCTATTGATTGCGCTAGCAACCTCAATCGGTTTTGTAGGAGTCTTAATTTCTTTCGGCTTGGGAAATGCTTTGATTTCGATGATTGATGAAAATACGAATGGAGGTCAAATCCCTTCTCAAGTTCAGATTGCTTTAAATACAGAAAATGCTGGACGAGGCTTTTTGAACCAAGATGATAAGAACTATATCACGGATACAGTTGGGAAAGAAGCTATTAAATATTTGGAGAGTCCTTTTGGGATGACCATGTCAAATATTACTATAGATGGTCAAGAAATGGATCTGAGTCAAACGATGCCTTCTTATGCTCAAGTAGTGAGTCTCTATGAGGATACAAGTATTTCTGTTAGTAGTAATGAGGCGGACAAAGTATTAGCCGGTTCCCTCTATACTGATGCAAATGAACAGGGCTTGACGATTCCAAGCAGTTTACTAAAAAATTGGAATGAACAGACAGGAAACAATCTGACAGCTACTGATCTTATTGGCAAATCAGTCTCAGCAAGTATTGTAGAAAATGCTGCCGAAGCTAGCAAGACTGCTCAATTTCAAACGAAGATTGTACGTGTAATCAATGATGAAGATGACATGGAGGACAGCAACAGTTTCATGCCGTCTCATCAAATGGAAACGATTTTGAAAGAGGCTGGATTTACAAAAGCTGTATCTTATTTTATCTTGGAACTCAAAGATCCATCACAGACAAAAACGGTAACAGAAGAATTACAGAAAAATAAGAAGTATACTGTGCTTTCTCAACAGAGGGTTCTTGATATTGTGATTACCTTTATTCGTGTCATTCAGGGATTGTTGATTGTGCTTTCATCACAAGCTATTGTGGTAGCCGCGGTCATGATTGGTATTATCATTTACATCAATATCATGCAACGTTCTAAGGAAATAGGTGTCATGAAGGCAGTTGGTTATCAAAATCGCGATGTCAAAGGAATTTTTATTTACGAGGCTATCTGGATTGTAGGTATTGCCTTGCTGCTGGCATTTTTGGTTGCACAAGGGGTGGGAAGTTTGGCGAATGCGGTTGTAAATCACTTTTACCCATCCATCACTAAGGTTTTTGAATTAAATCTTCTATCTATTTTAGGAACTCTAGCTTTCGCTCTGTTACTTGGTTATGTCTCAGCCTACTTCCCAGCACGTAAAATTAGTAAAATGGATCCTGTAGAATCGCTACGATATGAATAGTAAGGGAGTTCTTGATTTATAGCCTTAAAAAGAAACTGACATAGAAAAACAATGCCCGTACTTGCAATTCAACTCAAATAGTTATATAATAGGTTTGTTGAAAGGTGATTTGTAGTGATTCAAGTTACTCTTTTCACAATAAAAATTTCATGATTTTCATAAGGAGGAAATCACTAATGGTAGTTAAAGTTGGTATTAACGGTTTCGGACGTATCGGTCGTCTTGCTTTCCGTCGTATCCAAAACGTAGAAGGTGTTGAAGTTACTCGCATCAACGACCTTACAGATCCAGTTATGCTTGCACACTTGTTGAAATACGACACAACTCAAGGTCGTTTCGACGGTACTGTTGAAGTTAAAGAAGGTGGATTTGAAGTTAACGGTAAATTCATCAAAGTTTCTGCTGAACGTGATCCAGAACAAATCGACTGGGCTAACGACGGTGTAGAAATCGTTCTTGAAGCTACTGGTTTCTTTGCTAAGAAAGCAGCTGCTGAAAAACACTTGCACGCTGGTGGAGCTAAAAAAGTTGTTATCACTGCTCCTGGTGGAAACGACGTTAAAACAGTTGTATTCAACACTAACCACGACGTTCTTGACGGTACTGAAACAGTTATCTCAGGTGCTTCATGTACTACAAACTGCTTGGCTCCTATGGCTAAAGCTCTTCAAGACAACTTTGGTGTTGTAGAAGGATTGATGACTACTATCCACGCTTACACTGGTGACCAAATGATCCTTGACGGACCACACCGTGGTGGTGACCTTCGCCGTGCTCGCGCTGGTGCTGCAAACATCGTTCCTAACTCAACTGGTGCTGCAAAAGCTATCGGTCTTGTAATCCCAGAATTGAACGGTAAACTTGACGGATCTGCACAACGCGTTCCAACTCCAACTGGATCAGTTACTGAATTGGTAGCAGTTCTTGAAAAGAACGTTACTGTTGATGAAGTGAACGCAGCTATGAAAGCAGCTTCAAACGAATCATACGGTTACACAGAAGATCCAATCGTATCTTCAGATATCGTAGGTATGTCTTACGGTTCATTGTTTGACGCAACTCAAACTAAAGTTCTTGACGTTGACGGTAAACAATTGGTTAAAGTTGTATCATGGTACGACAACGAAATGTCATACACTGCACAACTTGTTCGTACTCTTGAATACTTCGCAAAAATCGCTAAATAATTCATGAGTCGATAAAAAGCAAGGCCTCTTGGTCTTGCTTTTCTTATATGGAAAAATGGATGACACAATCATCCATTCTTTTTTAATTCTTTTTCAAAAGTATCTGATAGGGTAGTGAAGCTTAATTTCTCTAGAGTAAGCGGATGGGTAAAGGACAGTCGAAAGGCGTGGAGCATAAGCCGACTTGTTTTTGATTTACTATTATAGAGAGGGTCGCCTAAAATAGGGAAGTTATGATGCGAAAGGTGCACACGAATCTGATGGGTTCGCCCGGTCTTTAGTTTGCAACGAACCAAGGAAGTTTTGTCTGGGAATTGCTTTAATCTGCTTACATGCGTTTCAGCATATTGCCCATTTTTTGTATCAACTATTCGTTTTCTGCGGTCATGGCGATCACGTCCGATTTTGTCCCTGAAAACAAGCTCTCTGCTGTTGATATTTCCGTCAACAAGTGCCCAATATTCTCTAGCAATCTCTTTTTTCTCCAATAAGCGATTGAGAATAGGGAGGATAAAAGGATTTTTAGCAAAAAGAACTAAACCGCTGGTTTCCATGTCCAGACGATGAACGACATAGCAGGTTTGGCCAACATAGGCACTGACATGGTTAAGAAGGGCGATTTCGCTTGGCTGATTACCATGCGTTTTCATTCCCTCGGGTTTGTTTACAATAATCAAGTGTTGATCTTGATAAACTTCCTGAATAAGTTTTGGGTTGCCCCAAGGAATTTCTTTTTCGGGATAATCTTCCTCGTCAAAAGTCAATTGGCAAACATCTCCAGGATTTACTATCTCGTTCCAATGAACTTCTTTTTGATTTATCAAAATATGTTTCTTGATTCTCAAAAAATGACGGATTTTTCTAGGGATGAGGAGTTGTTCCTCAAGTAATTGCTTTACCGTCATTTGAGGTAGAGAGTCTGGTAATGTAAATGTGAATTTCATACAGATATTGTAACAAAAAAAGCCCTATTTGGATAGGAAATAGCTAAATTCTTGTCTTCCTATGACGAAGATGATAAAATAAACGCATGAAATTAGATAAATTATTTGAGAAATTTCTTTCTCTTTTTAAAAAAGAAACAAGTGAATCAGAGGATTCTGATTCTACTAGCTTACGTCGCTCTCGTAGTGATCGAAAAAAATTAGCCCAAGTAGGTCCAATTCGAAAATTCTGGCGTCGTTATCATCTAACAAAGATTGTCCTTATACTAGGTTTGAGTGCAGGCTTGCTAGTTGGAACCTATTTGTTTGCTGTAGCTAAGTCAACCAATGTTAACGATTTGCAAAACGCCTTGAAAACTCGGACTATCATTTTTGACCGTGAAGAAAAAGAGGCTGGTGCCTTATCTGGTCAAAAAGGAACCTATGTTGAATTGACTGATATAAGTAAAAATTTGCAGAATGCCGTTATTGCGACAGAAGACCGTTCTTTTTATAAAAATGACGGGATTAACTATGGTCGTTTCTTCTTGGCGATTGTCACTGCTGGTCGTTCAGGTGGTGGTTCTACTATTACTCAACAGCTGGCTAAAAATGCCTATCTGTCGCAGGATCAAACTGTTGAGAGAAAAGCAAAAGAATTTTTCCTTGCCTTAGAATTAACAAAAAAATATAGTAAGGATCAGATCTTAACCATGTACCTTAACAATGCCTATTTTGGAAATGGTGTGTGGGGTGTAGAAGATGCGAGTAAGAAATACTTTGGAGTTTCTGCATCAGAAGTGAGTCTGGATCAAGCTGCGACTCTGGCAGGGATGCTCAAAGGACCGGAACTGTATAACCCCTTGAAATCTGTAGAAGATTCTACTAATCGTCGTGATACTGTCTTGCAAAATATGCTTGCAGCGGGTTACATTGATAAAAACCAAGAAACCGAAGCTGCAGAAGTTGATATGACTTCGCAATTGCACGATAAGTATGAAGGAAAAATCTCAGATTACCGCTATCCTTCTTACTTTGATGCGGTGGTTAACGAAGCCATTTCCAAGTATAATCTAACAGAGGAAGAAATTGTCAATAATGGCTACCGCATTTACACGGAGCTAGACCAAAACTATCAAGCAAATATGCAGGTTGTCTATGAAAATATATCACTATTTCCGAGGGCAGAGGATGGAACATTTGCTCAATCAGGAAGTGTAGCTCTCGAACCGAAAACAGGTGGAGTTCGTGGAGTTGTTGGTCAGGTTGCTGGCAATGATAAAACTGGATTCCGGAATTTCAACTATGCAACTCAATCAAAACGTAGCCCTGGTTCTACAATTAAGCCTTTAGTTGTTTATACGCCAGCAGTTGAAGCAGGTTGGGCTTTGAATAAGCAATTGGATAACCATACCATGCAGTACGACAGCTATAAGGTTGATAACTATGCAGGGATCAAAACGAGTCGAGAAGTTCCTATGTATCAAGCCTTGGCAGAGTCGCTTAATCTACCTGCTGTTGCCACTGTTAATGATTTGGGCGTCGACAAGGCTTTTGAGTCAGGCGAAAAATTCGGACTCAACATGGAAAAGGTCGACCGTGTTCTTGGTGTCGCCTTGGGAAGTGGTGTCGAAACCAATCCTCTGCAAATGGCTCAAGCATATGCTGCCTTTGCAAATGAAGGTTTAATGCCTGAAGCTCATTTTATTAGTAGAATTGAAAATGCTAGTGGACAAGTTATAGCAAGCCATAAAAATTCACAAAAACGGGTGATTGATAAGTCTGTAGCTGATAAGATGACCAGTATGATGTTGGGGACATTCACCAACGGTACCGGTATTAGTTCATCGCCTGCAGATTATGTCATGGCAGGAAAAACTGGTACAACTGAAGCGGTTTTCAATCCAGAATATACAAGTGACCAGTGGGTAATTGGTTATACACCGGATGTAGTGATTAGTCACTGGCTTGGTTTCCCGACGACTGATGAAAATCACTATCTAGCAGGATCTACTTCAAACGGTGCAGCCCATGTCTTTAGAAACATTGCAAATACCATTTTACCTTATACGCCAGGAAGTACCTTTACAGTTGAAAATGCTTATAAGCAAAATGGAATTGCACCAGCCAATACAAGAAATCAAGTGCAGAGTAATGAAGAAAATCAGGCGGATAATAGCCTTTCTGATATTAGAAGTCGTGCACAAAATCTGGTAGATGAGGCTAGCCGTGCTATCTCGGATGCGAAGATTAAGGAAAAGGCTCAAACGATATGGGATTCGGTAGTCAATCTATTTCGTTAAGATGCTTGTCAAAGCCTAGCTTTCTTGTTATAATAGATAAGATGGAGGCGTTATGGCACTAAAAAAAGCAAGCCTAGCTTGTGCGGTTTGTGGTTCAAGAAACTATTCAATCAAGATCAGCGGAAACCCCAAGCCAACACGACTAGAAGTAAATAAATTTTGTAAACATTGTGGTAAGTACACTACACACAGAGAAACGAGATAGGAGAGAGCGATGCGTTTTATTGGAGATATTTTTAGACTTCTTAAAGACACAACATGGCCAACTCGCAAGGAAAGCTGGAGAGATTTTCGTTCTATCATGGAATACACTGCTTTCTTTGTTGTGATTATTTATATTTTTGACCAGTTGATTGTTTCAGGTTTGATTCGATTTATTAACATTTTTTAGAAGATATGTGGAGTTATTTACACTAGAAATCTTCTATTATGAAAGGAAGTATCATGGATAGTTTTGATAAAGGATGGTTTGTCTTACAAACCTATTCTGGTTATGAAAATAAGGTAAAAGAAAATCTATTACAACGTGCACAAACCTACAATATGTTGGATAATATTTTACGTGTTGAAATTCCAACACAAACAGTGCAAGTTGAAAAAAATGGAAAGAGAAAAGAAGTAGAAGAAAATCGCTTCCCAGGTTATGTTCTTGTGGAAATGGTGATGACAGATGAAGCTTGGTTTGTTGTTCGAAACACACCAAACGTTACAGGATTCGTCGGATCTCACGGGAATAGATCGAAACCAACTCCATTATTGGAACAAGAAATCCGTGATATCTTGGTTTCTATGGGACAAACTGTACAAGAGTTTGATATCGATGTTGAAGTTGGTCAAACTGTACGTATCATTGATGGTGCTTTTGCAGACTATACTGGTAAGATTGCAGAGATTGATAACAATAAAGTGAAGATGATTATCTCTATGTTTGGTAATGACACAGTTGCAGAAGTAAACCTAAATCAAATTGCAGAATTATAACCCCCAGAGAGGCTTGTCCTCTCTTTTTTGTGCAGTTTAGACGGTGTAGGGAACAGAATGGGGGAAATGGGACAAAAGTGTTTCTGAATCTGTTAAACTGTATCTAGAAAGGGGAACGCTATGTTTAAAGAATTGTATAAAGAAGTCCAGGGAATTGTATATAAGAGTAGAAATGAATATTACTTGCATTTATGGGAACTATCGGATTGGGACCAAGAGGGAATGATTTGCTTACATGAATTGATCAGTAGAGAAGAAGAGCTAGTAGAAAATATTCCTCGTTTAAGGAAATACTTCAAAACTAAGTTCCGTAATCGAATCCTAGACTATATCCGTAAGCAGGAAAGTCAAAAACGAAGATATGATAAAGAAGCCTATGAAGAAGTAGGTGAGATCAGTCATCGTATAGGTGAGGGAGGTCTGTGGCTAGATGACTATTATCTCTTTCATGAAACACTAAGAGA